>JAPLGF010000287.1 GCA_026390275.1 Candidatus Atribacteria bacterium | reverse complement strand
AAGCCGGGTGACCATCTCTCCCCGCCCTTCCGATTTCCTGATAGTAATGAGTGGGAGAAGGGGGGATTTGCATGTGAACGATAAATCGGATATCCGATTTATCAATCCCCATACCGAGAGCATTGGTGGAAACTACGCATTTCCAGCAATTTTCCATAAGCCCTTGCTCGATTTCCTTTCGTACCTCCGATTCCATTCCACCATTATATCCGATGGACGATATGCCATTGTATTGCAACCAGCGGGTATAGATCTCGGTATTGGCACGGGTCCCGGTATAGACCAATCCATTCCCGGCCTGTTGTTGAAGAAAGAGAGCAAGCCAGGCCATTTTTTCTTCCTCTGATGTCACCTGAACCACGTTTAATTGAAAATTTTCCCGTAACAGGTTTCCCCTCACTATTTCCATCTCTCCCCCCATCTGGAAGGCAATATCCTGCGCCACCCGTTCCGTCGCCGTCGCAGTGGTGGCTAAAACCGGAAAATCCTGGGGGAGAGATCTCACTAAATTGATAATCCGTCGAAAGGCCGGCCGGAAGTCATGTCCCCAGGTGGAAATGCAATGCGCCTCATCGATCACCACCATAGATATTTTCATATTCTGGATGGTAGCACCCCAATTGATGTTCTCCTGTCTTTCCGGAGTAATGTAAAGGATCTTGAGCTTTCCCTTTTTTGTGAGTTCCAATGTATCTCGAATCTCATTCTCCTTCTGATTACTGTTTATGCATCTCGCAGAAATACCAATTGACTCCAGGTATCGGATCTGATCCCTCATGAGCGCAATCAGAGGAGAAAAAATAATCGTGGTGTAGGGAAATTGAGTGGCAGGGAACTGGTAACACAAAGACTTCCCATAACCAGTCTTTTCAATCAAGAGAACTCTTTTCTTTCCGATAATTTTCTGAATCACTTCCCATTGCAGATCATAAAATTCTTCTTTCCCAAATATGTCTTTGAGCTTTCGCTCCGCCATCTCTCTGGTCATCGGTGTCTCCTTCTCACATATTTATGGGTTTGCTGGAAATTATATTTTTGTTGATACCAGAAAATACTAACATAAAATAATATTATAAGAGACGGAAGGGGGTTTTAAAGCGGATGATCAATTTATACACTACCCGGAAAATACCCTCTTATCCGTCATCCTGAGGAGTCTGGTGTTTTTCCGGACGACGTGAGGATCACATCTTTTTTCTGTCATGGCGAGCCACCGTTTTCTGGTGGGGTGGCAATCTCCAAGGCAGCAACGAGTGATCAGTTATGAGTCACGAGGAAAAGTTTTCAAAATCTTTTCACTGATCACTCATTACTCATCACTGTATTGATGGGATTGCCACGTCGAGAGCCACAAAACGGTGATACTCCTCGGAATGACGATCTAGTAGTTTGTAACATTTACTTCTGACAGAGAGAAAAATTTTATATTTTCTTTCGAGAGGAAGGTGTGAATAAACTCGCGGGAGCAGTATACTACAGCGAACCCATGGTGCTCCCTTCAGTTAGGAGGCGATTTACCGAGTCCGAAAAACGGAGAATCATCCCAGCCCAGTTGAATCGGGTTCACTAAATCGGGCACCTCCTTTTAAACCAAAACCTCTCCCTTGTTCTCTCAACCATCCTGTTTTTGGATCTTAGCCCAGGTGTCCTTAAGGGACACAATCCGGTTGAATAATGGTTTTTCCCGGGTATGGTCAAGGTCGGCGCAGAAATACCCCTGGCGCAGGAACTGGAACCGGTCCAGGGGTTTGGCCTGGGCGAGGGCAGGTTCCGCCAGGGATTCGGTGAGAGTAATCAGGGAATCGGGATTCAGGTAATCAACGTAGGACTTTCCCCTTTCCATCAGAGAGAGATCTTTCAGGGTGAAGAGATGACCATAGAGGCGTATCGTCGCTCTAACCCCCGTCTCTTCCGCCACCCAGTGGAGAGTGCCCTTCACCTTACGTTCTGAGGTATCGGAACCACTGCGCGATGTGGGGTCGTAGGTACAATGGAGTTCGATGATCTTACCTGAGGAGTCCTTGACCACCTCTTGACAGGTGATGATATAGGCGTGTTTGAGCCGTACCTCCTGACCGGGGGCGAGGCGAAAGAACTTCTTGGGCGGGTTTTCCATGAAGTCATCCTCTTCAATGTAAAGGTTTCGGGAAAAGAGCATGGTCCGGGTTCCGTAACCGGGATCCTCGGGGTTGTTCTCGGCAGTGAGCTCTTCGACTTTCCCCTCCGGGTAATTGTCAATCACCACCTTGAGGGGCCGAAGCACCACCATCACCCGGGGAGCGGTCTGGTTCAACTCTTCCCTGATGACATGATGAAGAAATTCGATGTCCACCAGACTCTCCACCCGCGACACCCCAATCTCGTTACAGAAGCACCGGATTGAGGAGGGAGTATAGCCCCTTCGGCGAACTCCGCTGATGGTGGGCATCCGGGGATCGTCCCAATCCGATACGATCCCTCTATTGATCAATTCCAGGAGAAAACGTTTGCTCATCACCGTGTAGCTCAGGTTGAGGCGGGCAAACTCATACTGATGGGGGCGATTGGGAATGCTCACGTTGTCGAGGAACCAGTCATAGAGAGGACGGTGGTTTTCGAACTCCAGGGTGCAGATAGAATGGGTGATTCCTTCGATGGCATCCTCGTAACCATGGGCAAAGTCGTAAAGAGGATAGATGCACCAGGAAGCTCCGGCATGGTAATGAGGTTTTTTGAGGATGCGGTACATCACCGGATCCCGCATGTTCAAATTGGGGTGGGCTATGTCAATCTTGGCTCGCAACACACACTCGCCTTCCTCGAATTCCCCATTTTTCATCTTTTCAAAAAGGGCCAGGTTTTCTTCGACCGAGCGGTTGCGATAAGGCGATTCGGTACCCGGCTCAGTGAGGGTTCCCCGAGTCTTACGAATCTGATCAGCGCTCTGGAGGTCCACATAGGCTTTACCGGCTCGGATGAGCTCCAGAGCACATTTATAAAACTGCTGGAAATAGTCGGAGGCGTAACACAACCGGTGCCATTTAAAACCCAGCCATTCCACGTCCCGGATAATGGCTTTCTCGTATTCCGGTTCTTCTTTTTCCGGATTAGTATCATCGAAGCGGAGGTTGCAAGTACCTCCGATCTTTTCGGTAAGGCCAAAATTAAGGCAGATCGACTTGGCGTGACCGATATGGAGATACCCATTTGGTTCCGGCGGGAATCGGGTGGCGATGGTGTTCACCCGTCCGCTTTTCAAGTCATCGATGACGATCTGTTCCAGAAAATTAGCCCCTTTTTCGGGGAGTTCCATCCTCATGTAGTCATTCGCCTCCTGTATTCGAGCAGCTTGGGGAGAGCGTTCTCCCTTATGCCAGATGCGGTCGAGTATATCCGGTACTGAGCTTTATCGTTTCCCGTTTATTATACCAAAAGGGATAAGGAGCGTCTCATCAGTCAGAAATATCGTCATTTGAATTGTCAATTCTCAAATTAATTCGTCTGTTCACATTCAGCGGCGCAGATGGATAACATAATATTTCTCAACTCAAATAATTAGAGAATCTTATCAAATTGAACCGTCATAGAGATTGTCCAAGATTCCTTTATACACATCTATGCTGAGATTCAATGCTCTTCACCCCTTTTACCAACTGCCCCTTCCAGATAGAGAGCCATGCCAGCGCGCTGGCACCATCAAGAGATGAAAATACTTCTTTCCCCAGCATCACCCTAGATCGTCATTCCGAGGAGTATCACCGTTTTGTGGCTCTCGACGTGGCAATCCCATCAATACAGTGATGAGTAATGAGTGATCAGTGAAAAGATTTTGAAAACTTTTCCTCGCGACTCATAACTGATCACTCGTCGCTGTCTTGGAGATTGCCACGCCCTCACCAAACGAGGGCTCGCCATGACAGAAAAAAGGATGTGATCCTCACGTCGTCCGGAAAAACACCGGACTCCTCAGGATGACGGATAAGAGGGTATTTTCCAACTCCACACCTCCACGACTCCACACCTCCACGACTCAACATCTTTTAACCATTCACTGTCTTTTCAGGGTAGAGAAGCGGAATATCATGAAGATGTTCATCGAGAAGATTTACGTCAAGGAAAAACATAACATCGAAATTAAGTTGACATTCAAGGACTATGTAGTTTTGTTGGCGGAGGGAGTGGGACTCGAACCCACACAGCCTTTCAGCATACCGGTTTTCAAGACCGGCCCCTTGCCAATTCGGACATCCCTCCGCTCGATATAATAGTATAGCGATTTTATATTTGTTGAGCAACTGGAAAAATGGCAAATTCACCCTGAGACCGGTTACCTTGAAAGGGGGTCTAAAGTGTACCCCTTTGTCAAAACAAAATTGAAGGAAATTGTGATTTTTCAAAATGTGAATAAGACCTTTGGAGAGAAAAAAATTCTCCAGAATATAAATTTAGAACTCGAGACTGGTAAGTTTTATTGCCTTCTGGGTCCGGTCGGGGCCGGGAAAACCACGCTTCTCAAGGTCATTGCCGGCTTGGAGGAGATTGACCCTGGTGGTCATATGAATTTCAAGAATCAGGAATTTTCTCAAATGAGTTTGTGGGAAAGGAATGCCGCCATGGTGTACCAGAACTTCGTCCTTTACCCACATTTTAATGTGTTTGAAAATATCGCCAGTCCCTTGCGGGCCCGGAAATTAGCCAAAAATGAAATTAAATCCAAGGTTCAGTCGATTGCGGAAATGCTGAGAATCGACAAGCTTCTCAGTAAAAGACCCCGGGAGTTGAGCGGTGGAGAAATGCAGCGAGTGGCGATTGCCCGCGCTTTGGCGAAAGAAGCCGATATCTATTTGTTCGATGAAATATTGGTGAACCTTGATTATAAAATTCGGGAGGAAATGCGGCCCGAGCTCAGGAAGATCACCCAGGGTCAAGGCCGGATGGTTATTTTTTCGACCTCAGACCCGGTTGACGTCCTCTCCATGGGTGACAAGGTAATCATTATGGATCAAGGAGAAATCCTGCAGTTTGGGAACGTCGGTGAAGTGTATGAGTATCCCAAGAACATCCGGGCAGGAAAGTACTTTGGCTATCCTGAAATGAACATTCTGGAAGCCATGATCACCGATAACAATAACCAAATTCAACTTGAAATCGGCACCCAAAAGCAAACTTTGAAAGTTTCTATTCACCTCATGCAATTCATTTGAGAATACAAATTTTAGCTGTCATATATTCTCTAAATACTGGGGAGAAAGTATGAACTCAAAAATTTTCGGAAAATGGATGTTAAAACCAGGGGAGGAATAGAGAGAAGGCAGACCGAGCCACAGATCAAACCCCAGGGGACTTCCATCCCGACCATGGTAAAAGAACCAGCCGCCACTGGAAGAGTCATCTTGTTGGAAGTGAGAACAAAGGCCATGAAAAATTCATTCCAGACGAGGATGAAGCAAAAGAGAACCCCTCCGATCAGAGTAGGTCCGGCCACCGGGAAGGCGATCTTGAAGAAGGTCTGAAGATAGGAACACCCTTCCACCATGGCGGCTTCTTCGCACTCTTTCGGGACATTACGGAAACTCTCGATGGAGAGCCAGATGATAGTGGGCATCGAGATGAGAAAGTAAGTAAATATGAGACTGAAGTATGTGTCAAAGAGATGGAGACGGAACCAGATGAATATAAAGGGGATGACAACTGCAACGGGGGGCATCATCCGGAGAGAAATTACCCAGAATTGTAGGTCATTGCGACGCTTGAATGGATAACGGGCAAAAATATAGGCAGCCGGTACTCCCGCAACAAAACCGAGCAGAACAGAAAGTGGAGCCACCACCAAGCTATTGATCAGGCCACCACGAATATCACTGATATGGAGAAGTTGTCGATAGCTTTCCAGGGTGGGGGTAAATAAAAGCTTGGGAACTTGGGTGACAATGTCCTTTAGGTATTTGAACGAACTGAGGGCGGTCCAAAAAATAGGAAAAAAGGCGAAGAGAAAGATAAACCCGATGATGATGTAAATAAAGACCTTGGGTACAGAAAATTTCATTGAGCAGACCATTTTTTTAAGATCCTCCAGATGAATGTGGTTAAGACCACTGTAATAATCATCATCAGAATGGAAATACAGGAGGCATAGGAAATTCTTCCGGAAATTCCCACTCCCACCTGATAAGCGAACAAATCAATGGTTTCGGTCACAATACCTGGTCCTCCCTTGGTCAGGACGTAGATCAAGTCAAATGAACGTAATGACTCGATAATTTTAAGAAAGGTGAGGCTGATGAGAGAAGGAAGAATGAGAGGGAGAGTGAGGTATCTATGGAGTTGCCATTTGGTCGCTCCGTCAATATGGGCGGCCTCAATGGGCTCATTGGGAAGTGCTTCCAATAATCCTAAAATCAGGACGGAAAATAAAAGACCCCATTGCCAAATATCGATGAAGGCAATGGAATAGAGTGCCAGATTCTTGTTGGCCAAGAATTCTACCGGTTTAGAACCCAAGAGCCTCAGGAAGTAGTTAAAAATTCCTAACACAGGAGAATACATAAATCGCCATTGAAAAGCGGCTGAA
>JAPLGF010000126.1 GCA_026390275.1 Candidatus Atribacteria bacterium | reverse complement strand
CCTTCTCGCCCTGGTGGACACTCATCACCTCCCTGTTTCTCCATGCGAATGTGGTACATCTGGGAACCAACATGTTGTATCTGTGGATATTTGGAAATAACGTGGAGGATTTCTTAGGATGGTGGCAGTACCTGATTTTTTATCTCACCTGCGGAATGGTGGCCAGTTTTACCCATGCCATCCTCAGCCCTTCCTCCCTCATTCCCACAATAGGGGCAAGTGGTGCCATTGCTGGCGTGATGGGGGGATATATTATTCTCTTCCCGGGAGCCCGGGTGGTAGTCCTGGTCGTGGCAGGTTTTTTCATCCGCCTCATTCGGGTGCCTGCCCTGGTGGTTTTGGGAAGCTGGATTATACTCCAGGTTATTTTTGGACTGCTCTCATTCAATTCTCAGAACGGGGGTGGGGTGGCATGGTTTGCGCATATCGGGGGTTTTTTGTTTGGATTACTCTGGTGTAAAATAGTGTCCACACGCTATTACCGGACCACCCACTGGTAGGAAAGCGGTCGTATAACCAGGTGTGTTTGGCAACTTAAATATCCAGCATTTGGCAAGTTAATTATCCAGTGCCCCTTTATCCAAAGGGGGAGATTCCTTGGGGATGGTCATTTTCCGGGTAGATTTCTATAAATCACCTGGAGAAATAAATGAGAGGAGGATCGACGATGAATAAAAAAACCATTCAAGACATTCTACCGGGAGAACTTTCGGGAAAAAAGGTACTGGTACGGGTTGATTTTAATGTCCCGCTCAATGACCAGAGGGAAGTGACCGACGATACCCGGATCGTGGAGAGTCTTCCCACCATTCAATACTTAGTGGAACGAGGAGCAAAAGTCATTTTGGTTTCGCATCTCGGTCGACCCAAAGGAGGTCCCAAGGATGAACTCCGGATGGATCCGGTGGCAAAAAAATTGGAAGAGCTCCTATGTCAATGACGCCTTTGGTACCGCACACCGTGCCCATGCATCCACTGCCGGGGTGGCCGAATTCATCCCGGCTTATGCGGGTTTTTTAATGAAAAAAGAACTGGAAGCACTGGGTGAAAAGCTGGATAACCCCGCTCGTCCCTTTTTGGCTCTCCTGGGCGGTGCGAAAGTATCCAGCAAAATTGGAGTCATCCAGAAACTGCTTGAAAAAGTCGACATTCTCCTCATTGGTGGCGGGATGTCGTATACTTTCATCAAAGCCATGGGATTTGAGGTTGGGAAATCTCTCCTGGAAGAAACCATGATCGGAGAAGCCAACAACATCCTTCTGAAAGCAAAAGAAAAAGGGATTGAATTCATTCTCACGGATGATTTCGTGGTTGCTCCGGTAGGTAAGCCGGGAGTTCCCACCCAGATTGTAGCCTGGAATCAAATGCCATCAGAAATGGGCGGTTTTGATATCGGTCCCCAAACCATCGAAAAGTTTGAGAAATACATCCGGAAAGCAAAAACCATTTTTTGGAATGGTCCATTGGGTCTCTTTGAGGTGGAACCGTTCAACAAGGGAACCGTGGAAATTGCCCGGGCCGTTGCCAGGAGTGGTGCGATCAGCGTAGTCGGTGGTGGCGATACCATTGCTGCCATCAAACAGGTGGGTGTTTCGGAAAAAATAAGCCATATTTCCACCGGTGGTGGTGCTTCTCTGGAATTTATCGAAGGGAAGGCTCTTCCCGGAGTGGAGGCTTTACTCAAAAAGTAAGGGAGAGATGATAACAGACAATCCAACTCAACATCATTTCCAGGGTAGTTTTATTTTTCCAGAACCCGCTGGCAAATTTTTTTCATCCCTTGCCAGTGGGTTCCTGGCCAGTACATTTTATGACATTTTGGGCATTTCTTAAAACTGGAAAAACTTCTCGACACGTAGAGAGGAACGGTATTTTTTGCTTCATCCTGTGAGACTTCACATAAAAGAGTATTGCATGCCGGACAGCGACAGAAAAAGGGACCGGGTAGGAGATAAAAAGCAACCATAATTTCCCGGAGTTGTTCCCCGTATTGTTCTGATTGAACGAAATAGCCCAGTTTTCCTGCTTTCTGAAACAGTCCGGTGTCTTTGGTGAGAATCATCCGGTTTTCGAAGCGAGCCTGGGCCAGGATTTTCCGATCATCAATATACCGGACATACAGAGTATCAAATCCCATTATCCTGAGCCAGCGTGCCAGCTTCCCCAGCATACAGTCGACCAGAAAACGAATGTTTTCCACGGTTCTTCCATTGTAACACGGAGCGGGTTGGACAACCATTCCCGGTCTTTCCCGGGTACCAGCGGGGGATGAAAAGATAAGTCGGGGAACATCGAATCCCCCTTGGTGACCCTTTATCCAAAGGGGGAGATTACGCGATTCACAGTCTTTCCCGGGTAGTGATAAGATAAAACCAAGCCAAGAAAAATATCCTCAGGAGGTTCCAAGATGGCCGAAACAAAACCACCGTATTTTCTTGGTATTGATGTAGGAACCCAGGGCTTACGAAGCGGGATTTTTGATATGCGGGGGAATGTGGTGGCACTCTCTTTCTATTCCTATCCGGAATATCACCCCCGTCCCGGTTGGGCGGAACAGGATCCGATGGATTGGTGGAAAGCGGTGCAGGACACGGTCCGGCGGTGTATCTTCGAAGGGGATGTGAAACCAGAAGAGATCGCTTCCATCAGTGTCAGTGCCAGTTCATGTACCGTGCTTCCGGTGGATCGATTTGGAAACCCCAAATATCGGGCGATCATGTGGATGGATGTAAGAGCCTTTGATCAGGCGGAACGTATCAATGCCACGGAAAATCCGGTTTTAAAGTACGCCGGTGGCCATGAATCACCGGAATGGATGATCCCCAAGGCACTCTGGCTGAAAGAAAATTTTCCTGATATTTTTATCAATTCCGATTACCTGGTGGAATGTCAAAACTGGGTGGTTTTTAAACTCACCGAGCACTGGGTGACTTCTCTCAATAATGCTATCTGTAAGTGGAATTTCTGTCCCATGGAAGGGGGATGGCCGGTTTCTCTTTTGCGAGAGCTCCAGTTTGAGGAAGTGCTACAGAAGTGGCCAAAAGAAATCATTCCGGTGGGGAAACTGGTGGGGGAACTCACCAAAAGAGCGGCCTATGATTTAGGACTCATACCTGGAATCCCGGTTATTCAAGGGGGGATCGACGCTTATGCCGCCATGGTGGGGTTGGACGTTGTCCATCCTCAGCGGTTGGCCATGGTGATCGGATCGTCCACCTGCCATATGGCTCTTTCCGACCAGCCGATTTTCAGCAAAGGGATCTGGGGTCCTTATTTAGGAGCGGTGTTTCCGGATATGTGGATATTGGAAGGGGGACAGAGTTCCACCGGATCGATCATCAAATGGTTTGGTGATAATTTTGCTTTCCAGGAATGCCGCGAGGCCAGTGACATTGGAGAAAGCATCTACGATGCCCTGGACAAAATTGCTGCCCAGGTTGCTCCTGGTTCTGATGGATTGATCGTTCTGGACAATTTTCAGGGGAATCGCAGCCCCTACCAGGATCCCCTGGCCCGCGGGGCGGTGTGGGGTCTTTCGTTGAGTCATACCAAGGCGCATATCCTGCGAGGAATGTATGAGGGCACGGCGTATGGAACCTTTCATATTCTGGAAACCCTGGCTCAGGATGGATTTGAAGTTCAGGAAATGTATGTGAGTGGGGGAGGAGCAAGGAGTAGACTCTGGCTCCAGATCCATGCCGATGTGACCAATATTCCCATCTATCTCACTACGGTAGAAGAAGCGAGTACCCTGGGAACGGCAATCTATGCGGCAGTCGGGGCCGGATATTACGACACCATCCCGGAAGCCACGCTCAAAATGGTTCAGATCTCCGGACAGGTCTATCCGAATAAGGAAAATCATGAAATATACCGGTTTTATTACGATATGTATATTAAAAGCTACTTTTCACTCAAGGACCTCATGCATGAGGTCTCCGCACGGGTGAATAAAAACCGTAACGGAACAAGAGCCCGATAAGAAAAGGGCTCTTGTTCTGAGTTGATATTTTTTCCTTCAATGGTGGTCATCTTACGCCGTAGGCGGTATATCATGGGATATTCCTTCGTCGATTAATGACGGAAATGACGCATCCCGGTGAAGACCATACTCATGCCCAATCGATTGCATGCGTCAGTGGAATCCTGGTCACGGATGGAACCACCGGGTTGAATGATGGCGGTGATACCGTGGCGTGAAGCTTCCTTTACCACATCTGAGAACGGGAAGAAAGCATCAGAGGCTAATACCGCTCCTTTTTCTCTCCCCTCGGCCTTGATGACGGCGATTTTTAACGAGTCGATACGACTCATCTGACCTGCCCCGATCCCTACGGTTTGGTTGTCCTTTGCCAGAATGATGGCATTCGATTTCACGTGTTTGGCTACTATCCAACCGAAAAGAAGATCATTTTGTTCTTTTTCAGTGGGAGAAAGGGTGGTAGCGACTTTCAGGTTTGGTTTCTCATAAGTGATGAAATCTTTGTCCTGGAGCAGGAATCCTCCATCGACTTTTTTCAAATCAAGACGCGCCCCATGACTGATGGGAGCCTGCAAGATGCGGAGGTTTTTTTTACCCTGCAAGAGGGAGAGGGCATCGGGGTCATATTGGGGAGCAATAATGACTTCGATGAATAAATCTTTAAATACCCCGGCACTATCCCGGTCGACTGGACGGTTAAAGGCGATGATCCCACCATAAGCCGACACCGGGTCTCCGGAGAGGGCTTTTTGGGCAGCCCGGGAAAGCGATGAATCAACAGCCACCCCGCAGGGGTTGTTGTGCTTGACGATGACCACCGCCGGAGTGGGGAATTCTGCCACCAGAGAATACGCGGCCTGGGTATCGAGGATATTGTTGAAAGAGAGCTCTTTTCCGCCCAGTTTCTCAATATGCTTCACAAAACCATCCGGATCGAATGAGAGATCCTCGTAGAGAGCCGCTTTTTGATGGGGATTTTCACCGTAACGGAGCGACTCCTTTTTCTTGAGTACCAGAGAAATCTCGCTGGGGAATGGATCATCACCTGGGGAAAGGAGACGGGAGAGGTAGCTGGAGATGTGGGAATCATAGAGAGACGTTTGGGCAAAAGCGCTGACTGCCCATTGAGCGGAGATCTCTTCCGGGAACGAGCCATGATTCTTTTCCAGTTGTTCGATGAGCTCCGGGTATTGGGTCGGAGAGGACACCGCCACGACGTAGCGAAAATTTTTTGCCGAAGCTCGCAGGAGAGTGATTCCCCCGATATCGATTTCTTCTACCACTTTATCTAAGGAACATTCCCCGGTTTCCATCATCTTTGGGAAAAAGAGGAAACTATCTCGGGAAGTCCCCTCTTATCTGAAACACTGATGAGTGCCGTTTGAACATGAATCACTCGATCACCCCCTGATATTTTTATCATGGTTCCTACCAGGTCATTGTATGCGAAAGGACACTGCTTGAAAAGGAATATTCTGGTCAGGAACAGTTTATTCATAAAAAAACTGTATGGACGATCCGGAACAACTCGGGTAATATTAAGATGCTCTTATGGGGTGTCCTCGTGAATGAAATCGTGGTCGTCATCTGGAGTCAGGAGAGCAAGAAAAAAGAGGTGTCAGAAAGTGAAAATTTCTCGAGTACTGGTAGTAGGAAGTTTGAACATTGATATGGTTCTCAAAATCGATCGGATGCCGGAGACGGGAGAAAATCTTTTTGCTCGTGACTTTTCGATGCTCCCCGGGGGGAAGGGGAACAATCAGGCCATTGCCTGTGCACGTTTAGGTTTGATGGTATATATGATCGGTAAGATTGGTGATGATGATTTTGGTGCCCGGTTACGTATGAACTTAGAGCAAGAGAATGTTGATTTTAGTTTCGTTACCCGGCAGTCTCTCACTCATTCCGGGCTGGCCTTCATTTTTATCGACCAGTATGGAGAGAATCGTATCATCGTCGCTCCGGGTGCGAATATGAAACTGGGGGTGGGGGACCTGGAAAATGCCTCCCAGCTTTTTGAGACCTGTGAGTTTCTCATTCTCCAGCTGGAAGTACCACATGATGTGGTCAAGAAAGCTATTCAGCACGCTCATGATTACGGAGTGAAGGTGATATTGAATCCAGCCCCCGCCCAATCCTTTCCAGTGGAAATTCTCGGTGAAAATGACTTCATTACCCCAAATCAATATGAAGCCGAAGTGCTCAGTGGAGTTCGCATCAGAACGTTGGATGATGCCGTTAAGGCGGTCAAAGTATTAGATGAACGATGTGCTGCTCGTAAGGTGATCACCCTGGGAGAAAAGGGAGCGTTAGCCAGTGATCAGAAGAATCGCTTCCTCCATCTGTTTCCCCGGCAAATTGATGTGCAGGATACCACCGCTGCCGGTGATGCGTTCAATGCCGGTTTGGCCTTTGGCCTTTCCACGGGGATGGATTGGATTTCCACATTACAATTAGCGAACAATGCCGGGGCAATTGCCTGTACTCGGGTGGGAGCACAGAGTGCTCTCCCCTATATGCGGGACATCAAAAACTTCTCTTCCACTCATGGGGAAGGAGAGTTCCGGTATGTTGACCTCTGAATCTCTGGAAATATTTATCCGGTTGCTCTATGCCTTTGCTGCCGGGGGAATAATCGGTTATCAAAGGGAAAAAGCCGAAAAACCGGCTGGTTTACGGACCCATATTTTAGTCTGTTTGGGATCCACCCTCATCACCATCGTCTCCATCTTTGCTTTTGGAAAGATGGGTGCTGATCCCTCCCGTATCACTGCCCAGATTGTGAGTGGGGTCGGTTTCCTGGGGGCTGGTACTATTTTCCGTTATGGACCATCGGTGAAGGGGTTGACTACTGCCGCCAGTCTTTGGGCAGTTTGTGGAGTGGGTATTGCTATCGGAGCCGGGGTTTACTTTGCTGCTTTCCTGGGGGTGGTTTTTATTCTTCTGGTCCTGGTCCTGCTTGAACTCTTCGAACAACGAATGAGGACGAAAAATACCTCCCCGATTCGGGTTCTTCTCACCGATGTTCCCGGATCCTTCGGACGTCTGGGGGAAGCCCTGGGAAAAATGGGAGTCAACATCAAAAATGTAAAAATCATGAAAGATCAGGGCCTCTTCATTCATTGTGATCTCTGGTTGGAAATTCCCTCTACCCAGAAACTACAAAATGTTCTGATGGTTTTGGGGGAATTGGATGTGGTGAAAGGAGTGGAGCTGGAGTGAGAGGGATTACTCCGGTAGTGTATCATTTTGAAAACAATAGTAATAGAAGATGAAAGATCAATGCTATCCAAATCTGAATGAAAAGAGCGTTTTTACTGGTACCGACCAAGGTCTTGATCTTTAAGTTCTGCTTGAGGGTTGGGAAGAAGATTTCCATCTGCCAGCGATCCTGATAGATACGGGCAATGGTGGTGTGGACTTCCCCCGATAAAATAGAGGCATGATTATCATTAGTAAAAGGTATTCATATTCATAGGAGGGTTGTTAACATGAAGGAGAGAATACCGGCTGAAGGATTCCTGCCAGGTGATTTAATTAAAGAGGAATTAGAAGCTAGAGGTTGGGCTCAGGAGGATTTAGCAGAAATATCAGGTCGTACCACTACGACTGTAAACGAAATTATAACAGGCAAAAGAGGGATTACGATTGATTCTGCAAAGGGAATAGGTGAAGCATTCGGGACAAGTGCACAGTTTTGGCTTAACATGGAATCAGCTTATCGTTTATCTTTAGAAAAAAACAGACCAGAATCAATATCTCGAAAAGCAGCCTTATATAGTGCAGCTCCTATACGTGCCATGATAAAAAGAAATTGGATTGAAAATTCAACAAACATTGATGTACTAGAAGAAGAGCAAAGGTTATGAGAATTCTTTAGTGTATCTGACTTAACTCAAATCCCAGAATTAAGTTATATGGCTAGAAAATCTACTACAGAACTGACATCAGAACAGAGGGCCTGGTTGTTTAGAGTAAAAAACTTAGAACAAGATGTTCATGTAGGAAAATATTCGAAAAGCCATCTAAATATGGCATTGGAAAAATTAAAGACCATGTTAACTGATGAAGCAGATCACAGCTGTCCAAAATAGTTTTTCTCATGGAAAGGGGAGTACCAATCGGGTAAATTGGTAAGGGTGTCTTAACAAAAACACCCGAAAGGTGGTCTCCCCGGAAAAGACCGTGAATCGTGTAAAAATGTGGAATTGTGGAACTGTGGAATTGTGGAATTG
>JAPLGF010000169.1 GCA_026390275.1 Candidatus Atribacteria bacterium | reverse complement strand
GTGGTCCTGGCTGTCTTCTCAATCCTTCGACCCTCGATTTTTCCCACCGTAGGGAATCTGATCAACGTCACCCGCCAGATTTCCCTCTTAGTCATCGTTTCCACCGGGGCCACTATCGCCATGTCAGTGGGAGAATTTGATCTCTCCGTGGGAGCGATGGCCAGTTTCGGAGGGGTACTCGCTGCCGGTTTCGCTGTAGCCGGAATGAACGTTCTTCTCTCTATATTTCTCCCCCTGTTCCTGGGGTTTCTTTTCGGTCTGGGAAACGGAATCCTGATCACCCGTTTCCGCATCTTTTCCTTCATTGCCACCCTGTCCTCGGGAACCATACTGGGGGGGATCACCTTCTGGTACACCGGTGGAGCCACCATCTTTGGAGGAATTCCCGATGCCTTCCTCTGGCCTGGTCAGGGAAAATTCGGCCTGATCCCGGTCCCCACCGTCCTGATGTTGGTGGTAGTGATCATCTTCTGGTTCGTCTTCACCTGGACCGAATTCGGAAGAAGATTGTACGCCATTGGAGGAAACCCGGTGGCTGCCCTATTCAGTGGAGTGAACGTTGGTAGAGACAAAACCTTTGCCCTGGCTCTATCCTCCCTCCTCGCCTCCCTCACCGGTATCATCCTGGCCTCCCGCCTTGGTTCTGCCCATCCCACCGCCGGAGGGGGAATGCTCCTCCAGGCCTACGCAGCCGTCTTCCTGGGTATGACCGCCTTCAAAGGAGGCGTCCCCAACGTCTGGGGGACCTTCATCGGGAGTCTCCTCATCGGTGTCATCGCCAACGGCCTCACCATCCTGGACACTCCCTACTTCCTCCAGGACATCGTCACCGGTGCCATCGTCATCTTAGCTGTGATCCTGCAACATATCGAAGAGTGGAATTAATAAACCGGGGGGAACAGGTGATGTCGGCCAAAGATGTCATCATTGCCATCGATGTAGGAACGAGTGGAACCAAAATGGTTGCATATGACCTAGAGGGCGTAGAAATCGTTTCCACGGAGGAGAAATACCCAACTTTTTCCCCTCATCCGGGATGGAGAGAGCAATCGGCAGAGAACTGGTGGGGGGCAGTAGTGAGGGGATTTCAATTCTTCTGGGAACAGGGGCTGCATCCTGAGGAAGTCATAGGAATCGGATTGAGCGGGCAGATGGAGAATTGTCTTCTCTTGGATCATTCTGGTACTCCCTTAGGACCGGTTATTCTTTATTCTGACTCCCGGGCAATAAAGGAAGCAGCGGAGATCAACGAGCAGATGGGGAAAGAGATGATTTTAAATTTCAGTGGTAATATTCTGGACTCGGCAACAACGGCGGCGAAACTCCAGTGGATGAAGAAGCACCAACCGGAAAGGTTTCAGGCAACGAGAATAGTGGTAAGCGGAGCCAAAGATTTTGTCGCTTTCCGGTTCACCGGAATACACGTTACCGATCCCACCAATGCCTCCACTACTGGTCTCATGAATATTCATTCCCGATCATGGGAACGTCCATTCATCGAAAGTATCGATCTTTCTACAGATATCCTTCCCCCTATTCTCTCCTGTACAGCAGAAGTAGGTAGGGTCAACGAACACGCCGCACACGAAACCGGCCTCTTGTCCGGTTGTCCCGTCTTCTGTGGCATGGGAGATGCCGGAGCGGCGAATTTAGGAGCAGGAGTGGTCACCGAAGAACGTGCCCACTGTTACTTGGGAACCACGGGATGGATCGCCACTCTGAAGAATACCTACCCCCGGGATCGATCGAAGATACTCTTTACCCTGTGCGGACCAGAAACCCACCAGTACCTTCTCATCGCTCCCCTCCTGAATGCCGGACGTGCCTATGACTGGGCACTGCAGACCTTCGAAGGAACAGAACCCGAAGTCTATCAGCGGATGGAAGAAATGTTGCCTGATATTCCCTGCGGTTGCAATGGCCTGCTCTTCCTCCCCTCCCTGGCTGGAGAACGGAGTCCACATCGCGATCCGAAAGCTACCGGTGTCTTCTTCGGAATCACAGAACAGACTACCCGTTTAGAGTTGATCCGAGCCACCCTGGAAGGGATAAGTTTTGGAATCCGCCAGGTCCTAAAAATGGTGGCGGGACCGAATGGATTCAGCGAAATGATTCTCATCGGTGGAGGAAGTCGGAGCCGGCTCTGGGCCCAAATACTGGCCGACATCTGCAACTGTACTATCTCAGTTCCATCCGGAAGTGTCAGCAGTCCCTGCCTTGGAGCAGCGTTCATCACCCTGATGGGACTCAAAAAAGAAAGCAATTTCCTCTCGATAGACCGATTCCTCAAAAACGAACGGACTTTCCACCCCCATCCACAATCCGTTTCTCTTTATGACACTCTCTTCCCCCTTTACACCGGGCTCTATCCTGCCCTGAAATCTCTGTTCCAGAAAAGGGAATGACAGGAAATCAATATCGAATAAACAACCATACCAGTTCCTGGCACGAGTGTCTTTTCATAATTCACCATCTTTCCCCATACCTCATTTTTTCTTACCGTAGGACTGTAAAACTTCTCTTCCTCGTGTGATAATGAAAAAACGAGTCGTTCAATCAAGTCATTATTCTGGAAGGGAGTAAGAAAAATGAGTTTCATATATGGAAAGGTGTTTTACGTCCCGCCCCGGTAAATCACCGTGCTTTTCTACATTATCATTATTGGGTAGCAATTTTTTAGATATGTTCCCTTTCCCCACTAAAGTCTTTCCTCCTCCTGTCGATAATTACTGGTGAAGGATAAGAAACAAATCTTCGGGAATGAAAGGGCAAACTCTCCGAAAGGGGAGGACGCAAAGCCACGAGCCTAAAAGCTCTTCTGAGCTACGGCAGTCGGGCCGCCAAGTCCCTTTTTTTTTGGACTTGATTTTTTGAAACAGCGTGCGTCTTTCTGATACCTCTTTTCGGTGAGGCCCTGAAGGGGGTAAGAGCAATGAAACGCACGTCTTTACTTCTCCTCACCATCTTCGGGCTTCTCCTGGCAGTGTATGTCTCCGGTTGTGCTACTCTTGGTGATAGCCAGGATCCACTCTCCGGACTCAGTGTTCCGTCTTCTTCTGTTTCTTTGGGTAACTTCGTGGAACGGTCAGATACCAAGATCCTCCTCGATGTTCCCTTCCTCCCCCAGGTGGCACCGGGAAACTGGAGTAACACCCGGAACTGCGGACAGACCTCGGCCGTGATGATCCGGGCCTACTACCAGGGAACTGAACCCACTTCCAGTGACATCATCGCTGCCGATCAATGGCTGGCATCCAACTACGGCATTTCCTTGAACGGCGGGAACAGTGACTGGACCAACTGCTTCCAGATCCGGGGGTGGTTGGAGAGTGAAAACGTCCCGGTAAAGGTGGGAATGGGAAATCTCGATCGTCTCCGTTCCTTCCTGCGGGAGGGAAAACCGGTTCTGGTAGCCGTCTACTCGGGCATGAACCCCAATGGGGGCGCGAAACATGCCATGGTGGCAGTGGGGATCGATGCCACCAGTGTCTATGTCAATGACCCCGGAAAAGTGAATGGAGCGAATAACACCTACTCCATCGCTCAATTTGTATCGGCCTGGCAGGCCCAGGGTAACTGGTACGTAGCATTAGAGTAAAAAAACAAATATATTCCTTCTGACTCTTACTCCTGCCCGGGTGGGGGGTCCCGAAGCCCCCTGTCTGGGAAAAAGGTTTTGGATTAACACTATACTAAATCTTACTCCGTAGATTGTTTTATAGGGTGGCAAAGGAGGGCTTTTTTGAAATGATCAGAAATGAAGATCGTTCAGATCCTCTTGTTTTTACTAATAAAGAACAATGTGCAGTCATGGATGAGGTTCAAGAGAGGACCCTGGTTGATACCGAAAATGTTCTTACTTTAGTCAGAGAAAATAAAGCTAACAAAGTAAAAGAAATTGTCAATAATCGCCTTATAAAAGAGAGATCGATTCTTCGTGACGAAATAACGACTCACCGTTCCTGGGGATTTTATAAAATTTTAGAAGAAGTGGACAGATTCAAAATAAAACGGCTGGTGGTTTATCCTGGTACAGCCTTAAGTCTCCAAATGCATCATCATCGCACTGAGCACTGGGTCGTGGTGAAAGGAACAGCGAAAGTGACCATTGAGGGAAAAGAGCTGTTCCTTCATGAAGGAGAGAGTGTTTATATTCCCAAGTCCGCTATCCATCATTTGGAAAACCCGGGTAAAGTGGATTTAGAAGTCATTGAAGTACAAAACGGTGAATACTTGGGAGAAGATGATATCGTACGATTTGAAGACCATACGCTCTGACTCTTACCCCTTCCCGCCGGGTGGGGGGTCCCGAAGCCCCCTGCCCCCGAAAAAGGTTTTGGGTTTTTATGGTAATCTCTCCGCCCACCAGAACACCTTGTAATTCTTCATCTTTAAGGAGTTCTCGAGGAGTTCTTGGTGCCTGGCACTAACTTATTAAAAGTTATTAAGATATCCTAAAATCGCAGCCACCGCAATACCTGATACAGAAAGAGGCACGACAACTCGAAACAAAGTCGATAGATAACCACATCCATCAATTCTTGCTGCTTCTTCCACCTCTCGGGGAACCTTCTGGATAACACCCATGATCATCCACACCGCTATAGGAACGTTGACACATATAACGGTCTCGAGGTTGACAACTTATCCGTACAAGCGTTTTACTATTATATTATTATGGTACATCAGGAGTGGGAAGAAAAACGAAAGATGTCGGACTCACAAGTACGCAAAGGTACCCGGCCCCTTTACGTCCAGTTGCTGGATGTGTTAAGTAAAAAAATACTTGAAAATGGAATGAATGCGTCTGTTCCTTCTGAAACAGAGCTTATGGAAGAATTTAAGGTCAGTCGACACACGGTAAGACATGCCCTGAGTGAGTTGGAGAGGCAAGGACTGATTATCAAAAGGCAGGGGAGGAAAAGTACCATTCCCTTTAATCCTCCACTACGTGAATATGCCCAGGAAGTGATCAGTTTCACTGAAGAAATGAACCAGAAAGGGATGAAAGCTTCCTCTAGTGTCCTGGATTTCAAGATCATACAGGCAGATTCCAAGTTGGCAACCTATATGGGGGTCCAGTTGGGGGAAGAATTCGTTCTTCTCGATCGAGTCAGATATGGAAACGATGAGCCCATTAACTTGGTTCTGTCTTGTATCCCCTATCGCCTGTGTCCCGGTATCCTCCGGCATGACTTCAACCTCGAGTCACTTTATGAAGTACTGGAAAAAGAATACCGACTTGATTTGGCCCTAGCAACTCGAACCCTGGAGGCGATTATGCCTACTCCTCGTGAAGCGAATCTTTTGGGTATTTCGTATTTCACCCCCCTCCTCCTCATGGAAGGCGTTTCATTTTTAGCAAACGGGAAACCAGTGGAATTTTTTCAATTGAAGTTTCGAGGGGATAAAAGTAAATTCATGGTGAAAGTATTTCGAAAGAAATAATATTGATCGAAAAGAATGGTGTAAGAGAAAATCACAAGGGAGATTCTTTTAATGACCAACGAAGAACGAGTTCTGAACACTATCCATAAACAGTCAATCGATTACCTTCCAAACCAAATCTACTTTACTTCCTACCACACCAAAGAAAAATTGAGAAACGTCATGCATTTCCAAACGTTGAGTGAACTGGATCGGTATCTCGATAACCACCTCTCCATGACGAGCATCATGGACGATGTTTTTCGCTATCACCAGAATCCTGAAGCCCTGGCCAAAGCAGAAAAGATGGGATTCGCTCGGTGTGACCGGGAAAATGGTACAGTATATGACCGTTGGGGTATCGGTTACGATCTCTATTCTGATGGGTATTGTATTAAGCATTTCCCCCTCACCGACGAAGAATCGATTCGTCGCTTCACTCCTCCCGATCCTCTGACCCCAGGAAACTTATCTCAAGCATTAGATGATCTTCAGAAGCATTCGGGAGAAACCTTGGTCGCCTGTACCGGTTACATTGGTATCTTAGAAAAGGCCTGGGGACTCATGGGATTTGAAGAATTCATGCTCAATATAACTTTGAATCCCGAATTGATTGCCGGACTACTCGATAAAATCGTGGAATACAAGATGGAAATTGCCCGACAGGTGGTGAAAACTGGATTTCGCTGCGGTCATACCGGTGATG
>JAPLGF010000080.1 GCA_026390275.1 Candidatus Atribacteria bacterium | reverse complement strand
TACCCATATCCCGGGATCGCATTCCAGATCAATCCATCATCCTGAGGATAAATAAGAATTCGAAAAAAAGTGAAAAAATTGGCCGATATCGACTGAAGAACACCGGGTTGAAAAAATGCCAATTCCTTGAGACGCGATTCGGCCAATCGGGGGATAGAAAACCAGGCAGTTTGTACAGAAGAGAGTTTCCAGAAATTGATCATGATAAAAAGCATCATGGGAAGGGCAAGAATGAGAAAAACACCAAGACTCCCGAGGAAGCGGTCAACTGTAATTTTTTTCCGGACTAAAAAAACCAGCGAAATCAGGATCAGTAAAAGGGGAACGATAATATACGAAGGACCGTAGGAATAGAGAGATAGAGCAAACAAAATACTGGAGAAATAGACCAAATTCTTCTTTTCCCTGGATATCATCAAGAAATACAGAGCAAAAAGAATCATGGACGGAAAAATATTGGACTCCAACCCCCAACGGGATATCATAATATGCCAGGGAGAAATAGCCAGTAAAAGGAGGGACAAGAGTGATGTTTTTTCATCATCACTCTTTTTGATCAGCACAAAAAAAACCAGAAGGGAAAGAATCCCAAAACAGAGATTGATCATCCGTACCGAAACGGTGTTTAAACCAAACCAGGCTATGAAAGGCATGGAAAAATAAGCATACAGGGCGTTCTGCCCGCTCCCCCACGAGACAAAGTGAACGGGATTATGGAATCCGTTACGATCGATTCCATATCGCATGAGCGCCCAGGCGTCATAGCCAATCGATGCTTCATCTTGGTTGAGTCCGGGAGGAATGCTGCCAAAAGAAGTGATTCGGACCGATAGACCGATGAGAAGTATAAGGATAAACCCTAACTTCGTCTGCCAAAGTTTTTTGATTAGTACCCGTGTTCCCATCAGGAAGCTCAACAAGATCAACCTTTCCGCAATTTTTTACCAAACCTCTCTTCGATCGTTATTGTATCATTTTCCATTTGTCGAACAAGTAGAACTCTTTTCTTTATCGGAATGTGGTGTTATTTTCCGGTATAATTTTCCTCAGCTGGTCTTCTTGCAAGTCGTGAATGGACAGTAGGAAAAAAGATAAGATGATCAAGAGGAAAAGATCGTATCGTGTCCACATCCAGCACTGGAATACGTAAAATGAAAAAAGGGCTCTACCCGGAAACGCCTGAAATTTTCTTACTTTTTTTAAACGTTGTTCGCAGGTCGGGGGAACTCAATAAGAATTCTTTCTATAGAATAAAGGAGAGGTCGATGTATCGATTTATTCAAGGGGGTGTTACATATTGAAAAGAATGATATGGTGTACCATCACAACAGTCTCTCTCATCCTTATCTGCACGGTCGTATCATGGGGGTATGATGTCGTAATTTTCGGAAACGGACCCCTTCCTGGAAAACCGGATAATCAGGCCGTCATCTCCCAGATCGACCTGGGCCAACATTCCGTCACCCCGGACGAATGGGAAAAATGGCTTTCCCAAACGAGCGATGTCATGGTCCTTCCATCTCCGGAAGAAATCAAGACCCAGTACGATTTGTTGAAGAAGATTGAAGGAAGCGGAAAAACCCTGGTGGCCTCCGACCTTCTGGATTCCAACGAAAAAGCGGTCTTTACTCCCTATGGTTTGATGAGCAGCAACTACCACACCGTGGCAGTGCTCAATTTTGTAGGAGATGTCATTACTCCTCTCTTAGACGAAACACTAAAAGCCATTCAGAAAGAAAACCCCGAGAAGATCCTGGCCATCGGTACTGAAAAAAACATCTCCCGGCTTCGTGAAAAGCTTTCTACCTTCCAGGATAAAACTGAATTCCTGGAAAGAGAAAAAATCGAGAAGGGCTTTTCCCAGATCATCACCATCACTGAAAAACCGGTCATTTTGTTCTTTTTTTCTTCCCGTTGCCCGGCTTGCCGAAAGTTACGAAACGAAATTACCCCACCGATTTTCGAAAAGTATAAAAACCAGGTGAAAGTTGCCTACCTTGATTACATTTTCTCTCAAAACTATGAAAAACTGGTAGCCCTGGAAGAAAAGTGGAAAATTGAAGACAAGACCTCGGTGGAAATATTCTCTAATGCCGGATTTGTCACTTCCGAGGATGAAGGTGCCATCAACACCAAAATTGAAAAATTGATCCAGGATACTCTATCGTTATCCGAATCGGATAAAAAAAAAGTAACCGGTGATGTCGCTGGAAATTTAGAGAATATCATTTTCAAACGCTTTAAGGGGTTTACCCTCTGGGTGGTCGCCGGCGCAGGATTACTGGATGGCTTAAATCCCTGCGCCTTTGCGACCATCATCTTCATGGTCAATCTCCTGATGGTATTGGGTCATTCCCGGCGCCGCATCTTCGAAATCGGTATCACCTACAGCCTTTCCGTTTTTTGTACCTACCTTCTCCTCGGACTGGGTCTCTTCCGAATCTGGCAGAGCCTTTCAGTTTATCAGGTCTTTTCCCGTATCATCTATGGTGTGATGGCTTCTCTTCTCCTGATTTTTGCGGTATTGAGCATCAAGGATGCCATTCAATATAGAAAAGACAAGAAGGAAACGGAATTTTCCCTGGGTCTTCCCAAGGGATTCCGGGTGAAGATCAATCAGTACCTGAAAAAAAGTTTTTCTGAAAAAAAGCTCCTGGTTGCCGCCATCTTGAGCGGTTTTGTAATCTCACTGTTAGAAGCGGGATGTACCGGTCAAATCTACCTTCCGACCATCATGTACATCGCCCGTCAAACCACCTCTTTCCGAGCAATATTTTTCCTTATACTGTATAATATCTTTTTTATCATTCCTCTTTTCATCGTTTTTTTAGGGGTCTATTATGGAAGTCAATCCAAGACAATCACCAGTTTTGGACGAAAGAACATCCTGTTCTCTAAACTGGCATTAGGAGGTTTATTCATCGTTTTGAGTCTTCTCCTCTGGCAGAGTGCCCTATCATGATTCATCATTATTGAGAATCCAGAAAAGGAGGTGAGTGGTTGGTGCAAAAGAAATTCCTTTTTTTTGTAATCATGCTACTCTTCATATGGTGTTTTTCGGAATGGAGTTTTGCCGAAGACAACCTCATTCCCGTGACTATCCTGCGTGTCCCTCAGCCCAGCGTGGTCTTTGCTGAAGCCTGCTGTGGGAAAAATGTCATCAAGGTCCGAATTAAACTGGCCGGCATCAAGCCGCCTCTTTCCTGGGCCGGATTTACGGAACTTCTCCGGGACGACATCAGAAAACTTTCGGAAAAACCGGGGATGTCGTTCGGATTCGCCCTGGGACATACCCAGGAAGAAAAAGTCTGGGTTGGATACCTCTACTATAATTGTGCCTGTGAGAAATCGGATGAGGAGATAACGATTGTGAATGGAGAGCTCATCCAGAAAGGGCTGGCGGAAGTGGACCTGGACACTGCCGGCGAGAATATGCTCAGCTATCTCCTGTCCCTGCAACAGGAAGCTAAAGATAACCAGCGGGGAATCTGGGGAATCAAAGACGTCAAAAACAACTCCCGGAAGACCGATGAATGCTCAAGTTGTCAACGATAACCGAAAGGGGACCAGCATAGGATGAAAAAGCGTTCCGCTCTTTTGCTCATCTGTGCAGCATTACTCATCCTCTCGATCAGTGGATGTTCGGTGCGACCACCAGCATCAATGGAAAAAGATTTTACCCTGAATGATCTGAACGGGAATTCCTTCACCCTAAGTCAGCATTTAGGACAACCCATCCTCCTTTGCTTTTTCCTATCAGGATGTCATTTCTGTGCCAACGAAGTACCAAACCTCAATGCTGTCTATAACAAATATAAAGATAGCCAAGGTCTTTTAGTACTAGGCATTGGAGTGGGTTCCGGTATCTCCGAGTTTGTGACCTCCCACGGAGTTATTTATCCGGCATTGATTGATCAGAATCAGGCGGTTGCAGATCTCTACAATGTAGGTCCCGTCCCTCACAATGTCTTTATCAATAAGAAGGGAAGCATTGTCCGAACAGAAGCACACGAATTAACGGAATCTGAGCTTGAACAATATTTACAAGAGATCTTGTAAATATTCTGGAGTCAACACGCGGATTCGTAAGTTGAATAACAAAGCGGAGCTCAATCACTGAGAAGGTGTGATTGAGCTCCGCTTTGTTATATGACCTTTAGAACTTGTCCGGAGTCTGGAGAAGATTTTTGATCTCAGGTTTCATGTAGTTGTCGGGAGTAATAATGACCACCGGGATCTGGATGTTCTTCTCTTTATCTTCGATCTTGCCGCCTTTGATAACTTTGTCCACCATTTCCACACCACGGAACCCCATTTGATAAGGATCCTGGGCAATGATGGCATTGATGGTTCCTTCCTCAAAGAGCGGGAGAACCTCCGGACTGGGGTCGAAGGTGATAAGTTTCACTTTCTTATCCAGTCCTTTTGCATTCAGCGCCTGGGCAATCCCCACACCCATCGGAGCGGCGGCAGAGTAAAATCCTGCCAGGTCCGGATTGGCGTTCAGAAGGTCAGTGGCAATATTCATGGCGGTTGCAGCTTCTGCATTGGTCCATTGCACCGGAAGAACTTTAATGTTCGGAAACTTTTTCATCGCCTCAATGAAACCATCACTCCGTTCCCGGCCAGTCTGGGATCCGGCGGTAATTCCGATATTGGCCACCGTCCCTTTTTCTCCGACCATCTTCGCCAAGAGAAGACCAGACTGATAGGCACCATCAAAGTTATCGGTGGTGATGTTGGCAAGCGGAATAGTCGGATCGGCGATTCCGGAATCAACCATAATGATGGGGATACCTGCCTTAATACCTGCTTCCACAGCCGGTTGCAGGGCTTTAGCATCGGTGGCGGCCATGAGGATCCCCGCTGGTTTGGTAGCCACAATGTTATTCA
>JAPLGF010000124.1 GCA_026390275.1 Candidatus Atribacteria bacterium | reverse complement strand
GGAATTCGATACAGAGTCCGATCTCGGGAATATCGTTCCTTCCCGGAAACTGAAGTGGATAGGACCACTGGGGTACAGTGGCGAACAAAATATCTCCTATCCGGGCATACAGCGATTGATCATGGATCCAGATTTTCAATTCTCCAGGGAGTATGGTCTCTCCTTTCCCCTTTCCCGCCAGATAAAGGATACTTCGAATGTGTTCACGAGATATATGCCTCAAATCCCCCTTTACCGTCTGGACATAATCCCGAATCAAGCGATCTTTTTCTCCGATTGATAACCCGGCCAGGGAGGCGAGGGGAAGAGAAAAGAATTCTCCCAATTGTTTAACCGGCAGAGAATGACCCAGAACCAGTGTTTCCTGGATATTGAAGGCCAGGCGGATCAGGGAATCGTCGATTCCGGGATTGTACTCGTCACGCAGGAGGGGAAGCAAACGGTGGCGGATCCGATTCCGAAGAAAGCGGGTATCCTGATTGGTGGAATCATCAACGAAGGGGATACCACGTTGTCGGAGGAAATCCATAATATCCTCCCGGCGGCAGGTGAGAAGTGGCCGAATGTACATCTCTTTTTCCGGAGCCATCCCCCGCAGGCCGTCTATTCCACATCCGCGAATGATATTCATCAAGACCGTCTCGGTCTGATCATCGGCCTGGTGACCCAAAGCGATTTTGGTTGCCTTCCATCTCTCTGCCACCCGTTGCAGCATCTGGTATCGCACCTCCCGGGCGGCTTCTTCCAAAGATAGTGCGTGATGGTCCTGATGGTACCGACAGACATCACAGTGTTCGATGAAGAGGTCGATTCCCTGCCATTGAGCCCAGCTTTGACAGAAAAGTTCATCACGAACCGATTCCTCACCCCGTAAGCCGTGGTTGAGATGAAAAAGAGCCATTTGAAAATCGATTTCCGGTTTGAGAGTCAAGAGGGCTTCCGTCAGGGCGGTCGAATCCGGACCACCCGAAAAGGCCACCAGAATCCGGTCATGAGCACAAATCAAAGAATGTTCTCGAATAAAACCTTTCACCTGGTGAATGAAAGAGGGATGTTTGTTCATAGATGAGAAAGTACCCCAAAGATGTTCGTCGAAAGAGAGGAAAGAAAAAAATGGTGGCGGTGAAGGGATTCGAACCCCTGACACTCCGGGTATGAGCCGAATGCTCTAGCCAACTGAGCTACACCGCCGTGTGGACAGTATTATATGAAGAAGTAATAACTTTTACAAGAGGAAAACATCGGGAAAAGGAAAAAACACTACCCTGGAAAATCAGCCTGCAGGGTACAACCATTTCTGTGTTCCATTTTACTGCCAATGAAAAAGAGTTTTTTATCATCTCTCAGACGATGCCAGGAAATGCAATGGTTGTCCACTCATACCCTGCCTGCGCCGCAGAGCGAAGCGGCACGGCAGGCAGGCATGACTTTGACCTGGCTCTCCCATGCTCCATGAATATTACAGTAAGAAATGGCGATGAGAGATTCCATCTCATCCAGCAAGACGTGGACACTCACTTCCGGAAAGGCAATGGTCGGTCCTAAATCGAAGGTGGAAATATGGATGAGTTGCTCATTCTCTTTTTTGATTCCGAAGAGATCGATCCATTTGATATGATGTTCCACTGTATTGGGATGAGGCGTCTCTTTCCCCACCGTGATTCTTACCAATGGGCAGATATTCTCTCCCTCTCGGACGATTTCGATAGTCGGAGTATGTTTTTCTTTTCCTTCCTTGTCCTGACCCTTTAAATAATCTCCAAAACTCGACATGAACGTCCCTCCCCACCATTGATGCCAGCCACATCTTTTTTCCATTTCCCTCAAATTATACACTTCTTCGCTTATTATTTCAGAAAACCATCTCCCCGCTCTACTTGAACGACCCCGAAATTCTTGTTACCATGTTTTGGTAGAGACATATCTTGTTTTTACTGCTTTTCTGAGGTGAAAAATTGAAATGTACTGCCTGTAAAAAAGAAGCGCTCATCAAGCTTCCGCGACACAACAGCACTTTGTGTCAAGAGTGTTTTCAGAAATTTATCCAGAAACAGACCCTTCTCGCAATTAAAAGATACCATATGTTTGCCAAAGACGAACCGGTTCTCTTGGCGGTATCGGGGGGAAAAGACAGCATGTCACTCTGGCAGATCCTTCACCTCCTGGGGGATCAGGTTCATGCCATCCATATCGATCTGGGTATCGGAGATTTTTCCCGGAATTCCCGGTTAGTAGCGGAGGAATTTGCCCGGAATCAGAATTGGCCTTTGACGGTCATCGATGTGAAAATGGAAACCGGTTATAACATTCCGGAAACCTTGAAGTTAACCCATCGACCGGCCTGCTCCGCATGCGGTCTGGTGAAAAGATATCTCCTGAACCGGTATGCTCTCGCCAACCATTTTCCGGTGGTGGCCACCGGACATAACCTGGATGACGAGGCTGCCAACTTATTGGGTAACATTTTACGATGGCGGGAAGATTATTTAGCTCATCAGTCTCCCATTCTCCCCAGCTTTCACGCCAAACTGGCGAAAAAGGTGAAACCATTCTACACCCTGACCGATGATGAAATCCGGACCTATGCCCAGTTCTCCGACCTCCCTTTTTGTGATGAAATCTGCCCTCTTTCACAACGAGCCAAGAGCCTGGATTATAAAAAGGCCCTCGCTCTCTTAGAGAAGCAATCTCCGGGAACCAAACACTACTTCTGGCTTACCTTTCTGGAGATAAACGAACGAATTTTTCAGAGCCACCGACCGGCAGTTCCCTTCCTGGAATGCACCCGGTGTGGGATGCCAACCACCCAGGAACGATGCGCATTTTGTAATATATTTTATCCTATCGAACAAAAGGAGAATCTGTGAACATCTTGATAATCTCGGTATTTCCATGCCTCGCTCCCGGAACCAGAAAACAGTCCACCAGGAAGGCTTTATTCATCAGGACGGTTCCCCCGTTGAAATTTGGGTGATCCCCACCAACGAGGAGCTAATGGTAGCCCGAGAGACCTACTACCCTTCCACCTGAAGCCGGGACCCGAAAAACTCCCGGGGATTGTCCCACAGGATCATCTTCCCGATATCCCGGGCGGTGGAGAGGGTGATGTACTTTTTATCAACCAGACGCGCCAAGGTTTCGGCGATGCATTCCAAATTGAAAAGAAAAGACCCCACCACGCCCTCGGCGTTCCAGGAATCTCCACCCACCATGATCCGGGAACCACCGGTAGCTTCGATCCACTCGGTGAGAGCCATCACTGCAAAAGATGGTGACATAACCGGGAGCCATACCAGATCGAGGTACAGGTTGGGATAGAAAAGAGCCATGGCACCAGGTTCTCCCACCCAGGGGAAACCACCATGGAAAAGGGAAATTTTGATGTCTCGATATTCTTCAAAGATTGTTCCCAATCGAGAAGGATCAGATTGAAAGGCGTATCCCGGACCGGTGTGGATCTGGACAGGAAACTGGTGTTCCCGCGCTTTTTCCAAGCAATACCGGAAAACGTAATCCTGAAAACCTTTAATTTCTGAATCTGGTTTAACCGGACCAGCAGGATTAAAAACCGCTTCCGCTTTTTTCCGGTCAACATGCTCAAAAGACAATGAACGATTGTAGGCAATGGCACATTTCACTGCGCAGACTCCCCCTTCTACTCCTTTTCTGAACAGAGAATCAATCAGTGCCAGATAGTCATCGAAATTGCGCACAGAGATACCGGTTTCATCGGCATAGGGAAAAGGATTTTTCCCATCATGATCACCAGCCTGCCGACTGTATCCATAGAGAAGCGGATCAATCCGGAGAACCGGTGAAAAGAGAGGCCGGTCCACCAAGAAATTTCCCATCAGCCAGTACCGGTCCCAAACGATTTTTTTGATATTCAGGTAACGGACAAGCCACTTCTCGATCATGTTTCCATGAAGATAACATTCCCGGATGGCTTCCGCCAGCGAATTCCAGTTCTCCTCGGACAGGAATTCTCCTTCAAAACCGTACATGGAGGAAAACGCCCGGATGAGATAACGGTAAAACGCAGCAGCAGGAACCTTTTTCATACCTTCTAAGAGATCCTGACGGGTCACAGTACGCCCAGGTAGATCCCGGGCTCCGAAAATGATCCAGGGAAGATAACTTCGTTCCAGGACAGCAAACAAAATGTCATTGCTTTGGAGGTAATGATCAGAGGAAAGCAAATGTTCATGGGTATCGATTTTTTCACACTCGAAAAGAAAAGAAAAGAGCTCCTCATACGCCTCCATAATCCAACCCCCTTCCATCCTTAATTTTTTTCACATAAGGTGCGAAAATCCCGCGCCAGTGCTTCAATGTCTCCTTTTCCCGTAAAAATACTGGAGGTTCCACCGACGAAAACGTTCGCTCCCGCTCTTTTGAGCAAGGGAACGGTTTTTTCTCCAATTCCTCCATCCACTGCAATATCGATAGGACAATGCTGGGCATCCGCCATACGTCGAACCTCTTCCACTTTTCCAATCGCCTCCGGGACAAACTTTTGCCCCACGAACCCCGGATCGACTGTCATCACCAATACCATATCCAGATAGGGCAACAGGTAGGAGAGAAAGGCTGGCGGCGTGGAGGGGTTCAGGGCGAGTCCCACCTTCTTCCCCAAACTTTTCACCAGGCTCACCATCTGGTGCAACCGGGAAGTGGTCTCGCAATGGAAGGTGATGAGATCCGCCCCCAATCCGGCGAAGAGGGTGGTATTTGCTTCCGGTTGCTCTGTCATCAGGTGGATATCGAAAAGAAGTTTGGTCTGAGGACGAAGTTTTCGGAGGAGATTGGTTCCTAAGGCGTAGTTGGGAACAAAATGTCCATCCATGATATCGATGTGGAGCATATCCACTCCCCCCTGCTCCAGTTTTCGAATGTCATCGATGAGGTGCAGATAATCAGCACAATCCAAAGAAGCCATGATTTTAACCGGCAAAGATGCGTTTAACATGATATGATTCCACCTCCGGGAATGATCAGCACTTTGGTATAAGGTAATTTCCTGTCACGCATAGCGCGGAGAACCTGGGGAGCTTCCTCTAAGAAGATGCGATGAGAAATGAGATGACTAAAATCGACTTTTTTCAGACGCTGGTATTCCAGGACCGATTTCCAGTCGGAACCAAGCTGGGCAAAACACGAATTCCAGGTTCCCCGCAGGGTGAGTTCCTTCCGGAGAATGAGGTTCATTTCACCGGAAGTTAGTTTCACCTCTTTTTCCTGATTCCCAAGGAGGAGAACCTCCCCCAACTTTCGCACGATTTTGAGGGTATTGACCAGGGCATGATTGTTGCCAGATGCCTCAACGGTATAATCAAAACCGATTCCAGCGGTATACTTTTCGATCATCTTCCTGGTGTTTTCTTCATTCGGGACCTGCACATCATCAAATATCATGGATTTGGCGAAACTGAGCTTCACTTCATCGACATCGAAACCGATCAGGGCTGTTGCTCCGGCGGTTTTCGCCCAAAACCCGAAGAGAACACCGATCGGTCCCAATCCAAAAACTGCGACCGTTCCGGCAAAAGGCGGGCGAAGTCGCTGTAATCCATGAAACGTCACGGCTGATGGTTCAGTGAGTGCTCCACACTCATAGGACACATTGTCAGGGAGCTCCAGGCAATTCTTCAGAGGAACGACCACGTATTCGGCGAATGCTCCATCCTGCCGGGAACCAATATACCCATAATGATCACAGATTTCAAAGTACCCGGACTCACAGTAGCGACATTGTCCACAAGGTAATAAGGGAAACACGGTGACTCGCTTCCCCAGGAGACTCCGGTTTTCTGTCCCCTCGCCGACTGCGATGATTTCTCCTGAAAATTCATGTCCCGGAATTGAAGGATAATAGTATGCCACATCACCAAATATCCGGGGGATATCGGAACCACAAATCCCACACGCTTTTACCCGAATCAACGCTTCTCCTTTTTTGGTGCGGGGAAGGGGTACCTCTTTGAGGATGATCTCCCCTTTCTTTTCTAAAACCAGAGCTTTCATCGTATCCATGGTTACGGGTTCACCACCACTTTGAGACCTTCCCGGGATTCCGATGCCCGATAGGCTTCCTGGACCCGATCTAGAGGGAAACGATGGGTAATATAGTTTCCGGCATGTACCATACCCTGGCTGATCATCTTCACCGCTTTTTGATGATGGCGAGGAAGACTTCCGTGACTTCCCAATAGAACTAACTCTTGGTAGTGGATCAGATTACTAGGAATATTCAGGTTACGGGCAGTGGAAGCCAAACCACCGAAAAAATTGATGCGGGCCCGGTGGCGGGCAATCTTCAAAGACTGCTCCTGGGCTTCCGGTGAGGCACAGGTCACCATGATCACATCCGGTCCTTCTCCCCCGGTGACATCCTTGACCTTCTGCTCAATATCAGAATCCTCACTCAAGAAGTAATGATCGGCTCCATATTTCCTGGCCATTTCCAGCCGTTTGGGTGAACGCTGCATGACAATGATGTTGGTCGCGCCCATATGACGTCCCATTTCAATCATCATGCATCCGATGGGACCGGCACCAATGATACACAGCGTATCCCCTACCCCCAATTGGGCCATTTCCAGGCCGTTGATCGCGCAGGCCAGTGGTTCCGCCAGAGCGGCTTCATCGAACGAAAGATTATCTGGAATGGGCGTCACCGCTCCCTGTACCACGGTCAGCACGTTGAGCAGGATGTATTCGGCAAATCCACCAGCAAACTGATATCCGATGGCATAATTGATGGCACAGTTTGTTCCCATTCCATTCTGGCACCAGTGGCATTCCCCGCAGGGGATGTCCGCACCGATGGCAATCCGGTCACCCGGCTTGAACCTGGTCACTCCGGTCCCTGTTTCTTCCACCAC
>JAPLGF010000189.1 GCA_026390275.1 Candidatus Atribacteria bacterium | reverse complement strand
ACTGCCGGATCAACGTCGGTCGTAACGAGTGAAATTGTATAGTCGCTGTTGAGGTATATCTCAAAAGTGAGGAACTCCTGGGGGAAATCCCTTAACGATGAAGTTTCAACCTGCCAGAAACATATTTCAGGAGCGTTGACTGGATCCGGTGATATAAATGCTTTAACGGTATTTAAATGACGATGTCCCGAGACCCACAGAATCAAATTTGGATGACTTTGAAGCTCAGTAATCAGATCCGGCAGGGTTACAGCATTTTTAGGATCGGTCCACCAACCCATCTCGGACGTAGGCGCAGTCACTTCGACGCTTATCGGTATGTGCGCGGCGATGATCATCAGCTGACCGGCAGTATCACCATCCGCAAGTTCTTTTTTAAGCCAGTCCCAACGTGCCTGGTCCAGAAAGCCATGCCCATGGACGTCGGCAGAGCCATCGTCTTCCCTTTGGGTATCGTCGAGCACCATAACCTTGATCGGTATAGTCGACTTTGGCACGAAGCTATAACAGGCAAAGCCCTGGTTGGCATCGGCCAAGTTGAAACCGTGACCGACCGGGTTTGTTGATGTGGTAAAAAATTCTTTCATCCACTCCGTTCTCAAAAGTGAACGGCGATCCGGATCGGCTACAATCTTCGGAGGACTTTTAAAGTCTGCGACAGGCCCTGCGTATTTAATATCACCATAAGGAGTCGAGCCATTGAGTACGCCCATATAATAATCATGGTTGTTTATTGCTGTAGGGTTGGTGAGAATATCTCCCGTGGCGAAAACTTCGTCGGTGATGTAGGACTGCCGCAGATCCTTTCGAAGGTCATTGTCCACAGGGATGGAACCGATCCAAAAATGATCATGGTTGCCGAGAGTTTGATACCAGGGGATCGCCTTATCAAGCCCATCCGCCTGGTAAGGTTTCTGATAATCGATCGTGTCGGCCCCGTCATGAGCGCCGGAGCTGGGGGTGATGACCTTGCCATCAAGGACATCGATATACCACCTTAGCTCATTATACTGGGTGCTATTGCAAGTATCGCCCAGAGAAATACCAAAGTCAAACGGATTTTGTTGGTGAAGGGCGTTTATCGTCTGGACGGCTGCATCCAGAACATGAGTTGTATAGAGCATAATCCCTGAATGTAGCGAAGCCCCAACTGGCAATGTTTCGTGCAACTGTTGAAGATAGATCAACTGATTAGGAGATTCTTTATCGGTGATATGGATGTCAGTTATGGTAAAGAAATTCAAAAGTTTTGCTTTTTTAGTGACGGCTGCTCCGTCATAAATAGCCGGCATGATATCAGTTCGCGTTACGAATTCAAGAGGTTCACCAAACGTCCAGTTGCCATAGCCAGATTGCTTGTATTTTGAAATTTCATCAAGATGAATCGTCACCGAAGGTTTTGGGCCAGGCACGACCGTCCTCTGGAGCGTCGTAAAAACATCAGAAGCAATCGGATATCCTTCGGGCTGAGATTGCTGGCTGGCGTCGCTTTTTAAGTATCCTGCGGAAAAGAAAATCAACATGCCTATTAAAAGGATTAAACAGAATTTTTTGTACCCAAAGGTTAGTTCAATCAGGTCATTATTCAAAAGATATTTTTTTAACATTTTCTTTCCTCCTGTCAGTTATTTTTAATCTAACATTTGAGGTAAGCCCGCCAAAGGTTGAAAGTAGCTGGTGAGATATCGGAAACGGCAAAATACTCTGATACGGCATGGCGTAATTGGTGGTACTCTTCCAAACAATCCGGATATCTTGGAAAGAAGCGATGAAAATTTTTCTGATAGTCGATGATGGTTCTTTCCCTCAAACCCTGTGCCCGCTGGGAAGTGACAAATTCCGAAAGATATTCCATCCAGAATAAAGCGGTGAGTAATCTTAAAGTTCTTCCCCTTAAAAAACACCCCTTCCAAGAGCAACGGACTCGGGGTTTTTTAAGGGGAAAATGAAGAAAGGGAAGGGATGAAAATCTTGGCTCTATAATGCTATTTGGTAGGCCGTGAGGGAATCGAACCCGCAACCTACTGATTAAGAGTCAGTTGCTCTGCCAATTGAGCTAACGGCCCACCTCTGTAGCAGGAAAAAATATACAATGAAACAGAAAAGATGTCAAGTTGGGGTTCAAAGGGTTTTTTCACTTGACTGTATGGATTTTTCTGATAGAATAATGAAGCATACTTCAATGGGTGTTTTGAAGTAGAGGTCCATCGTGCCGGAGTGGCGGAACAGGAAGACGCAACGGACTTAAAATCCGTTGGGGCGTAGGCTACGTGCCGGTTCGATTCCGGCCTTCGGCACCAGAGGTATTCATCGTCGCGGGGTGGAGCAGTCAGGAAGCTCGTCGGGCTCATAACCCGGAGGTCGTCGGTTCGAATCCGGCCCCCGCTACCAAATTTTGCTGTTGAGCCCCTTCTCGGGGGTAAATAGCTTCTTGGTTTGCCCCGGGGAGGGGCTTGTTTATTCTATCAGCAAGTTCCTTTCCACTCACCGTAATCCGCAGGAAACAGCGAATCCCCCCCCCTTTTGGACAGAGGGGAGGAGATTCATAGTTCCCCAATTCCACATTTTTTGATCATCATTTCCCACTCCCGCACATGAAACAACGAGAAAGGACCTCATACGCATCGGCATCGGTTATGG
>JAPLGF010000084.1 GCA_026390275.1 Candidatus Atribacteria bacterium | reverse complement strand
ATTTTTCTTCACCATAGCTTACTCCTATACCTATTCTTTCTTTATATTTTACCCTAAATAGGTCGCCTTGTCCGGTGACGACACCCTCATCACCATATTGATGAATGACGCTTTGATAGGGGAGGTCTTTCCCAACTCAACAACTCCCCCAACTCAACATCATTTTCCGGGTAGGATAAAGGATAACAACAAGATTTTTAGGTGAGGCAACGAAGGGAGTTCATCAAGATTTTAGATGATACAATTCGCATTTTAGATGATATTCTATTCTGGAGCTACAATCAGTCGCCTCCATACATCGCAGAGTTCAATTTTCAACACTTAAAGGCTGTTCACCTGAAGGCGAGGGATTTAAACTTGGCGTTTGGAAATTAAATTTCATATACATCAGGAGGTGTTTAATGTGAGACTCAAAAACAAAATTGCACTTGTTACCGGAGGGGGTCAAGGAATTGGAAGTGGTATTGCAATGAAATTAGCCCAAGAAGGGGTTTATGTGATAGTGAATGACATTCATTATGAGAATGCCCAACAGATTATTGAAAAAATAAAACAATTTAAAGGCAATGGAGTTCCATACCAAGCAGATGTAACAAAAAGTGATGAAGTGGAAGAGATGGAAAAATTTGTTTCCAAGGAAATAGGAGATATAGATATATTGGTAAACAATGCAGGAATCTGTAAATTTGCCCCTTTTTTGGAAACTACCGAGGAGGTTTGGGATAAAATAATTCAAGCGAATCTTAAAAGTTCATTTTTATGTTGTCAGTATTTTCTTCCTGGAATGATAAAAAAAAGAGGAGGTAAAATTGTAAATATAAGTTCTGAATCTGGAAAACGAGGATCTAAGGGGCAGAGTGCTTATTGTGCTTCCAAATTCGGAGTGATAGGTCTCACTCAAGTTCTGGCACTAGAATTTGCCCCCTTCAATATAAATGTTAATGCGGTTTGTCCAGGACCAATTGATACTCCACTTTGGGAAGAAATGAAAACAGAATTTTCTGTGTTATATGGTTTGAATGTAGCGAATTATAAAGATTATTTTGTTAAAAATTATCCTATAAGCAGGATGGGTACTATAGAAGATGTTGCTAATGGAGTTTTATTTTTGGTATTGCCAGAATCGGATTATATTACTGGTCAAAGCATAAATATCAATGGTGGTGCAGTTTTTTATTAATTAGTATGAAAGCCTGTCTCATCACCATATTGACGAAACCACATGACAATGGACTCAGGACCCTTTTCCCTGTTCTTTTTGAGAGTTTACCACAAAACTGAATGGTGACTGTGAATGCGAAAACCGAAAATCCTAAGATGTTTAAAAAAGCCCTTTTGACGCAAACCATTGGATAAGTATTCGCTGGAATCTTACCCTTCTCCTTTCATAAAGGAAAGATCTAATTCCATTACGTTTTTAAGATGGCACAGAAAGGATTTCCCATGGTTATTTTCTTTTCCTCAATGGGAAATTTTACGGTTTAAAATGAAACCTATTGAGTTAGTATTTCCCATATTCTTCAGCATATTGGAGCATGAGCATTATATTTTTTGGACTTACATCCGGCTGAATAGCATGGACAGATGCTAAAACATATCCACCGCCAGGGGCAAGATCATCAATCCTCTTTTTTACTTCATAAGCGATCTCCTTTTCGGTCCCAAATGGAAGTACCTTTTGGGTGTCAATAGCACCCCAAAAGGAAATATCCTTTCCAAATTCTCTTTTTAAAATTGTGGTATCCATGTTTTTCGCGGACACTTGCACCGGATTGATCACCTCAACACCGATTTGAATCAGTTCAGGAATAAGCTGGTAAAGGCTCCCACAGGAATGATAGGCAATTTTCGCATCGGTGCGTTTTTTGATGTAAGCATATAATTCCCCTTGATAGGGTTTAATAAATTCCCGATACATGGGTACTGAAATCAATGATCCGTTTTGTGAAGCCAAGTCGTCTCCTACAAAGTAGACTTGAATAAAATTGGCAGCTTTATCTAAAAACCTTTTGGTCTTTTCAAGGTTGATATCAGTAATTTTACGCAATAAAGTATGCAAGAGTTTTTTGTTGAAACACATGTCATTAAAAATATTCTCTAAACCACGTAAATACCAAGCTTGTTCGAATATTGAATTTCCGGTTTCGGCAATAATGGCATATTCGGTATTGTAAAAAAGTGAGGAAGCTCGATCTTCTAAATCTTCATAGAGAGAGGGATCAGATGGATCAGGGAAATGATACTTCTCAATGTCCTCCGGGGATGAAGCACCTGCCAGAGGAAATTTGCTTATGTCGTAGTAATACCCACTCGATGGTTTATAATAGGTTACTCCCCACTCATTGGTGAAATAGTCTTCCCCCTGCACTTTCTTGGCAACGGGCGGTTTCCCGAGACGTAAACTCCTCAATCCTATTTGGAGCTTTTGTAGAACTTCTTCGTCAATCATAGCCAGATAAAACTCTGGAGACATTATTTTAATTGGTCCGTTGAATCCCAGCTGTTGCTTTAAATTTTCATAAGTGGGTATGAGTAAGGTAGTTGCCCCGACACTTCCGATATCAATTGGTACTATATCAGGCTCTTGATGGTTAAGAGTTTTCACTAATCTTTCTCTGGGATTCATCTTCTTCAGGCCTCCTCGTAAAATGACAAAGCTATTCGTTTCCTGCTCTCAAATGGTAAAGTTTTCACAATTAATTTTCAATGTTACGAATTGAATTATCGCAAATTTTAATAGATTCTGTTCAGTAAGAGCTCTGAGATGTTCGCAATTTCGTTTTTTAAACCATCGGAAACTTCTCACCCTACGCAACCGAATTGCGAACTTTTTTTTGATTGACCATGGGATCAACCTCTCTGTATTTGATGTCCCGAGTACCTTTTATTGTGGAGTTTCCGGTGGTCATTTTCAATTCTTCATTTTGAAATTGCGAACATGAGTTTACTTTATCCTTACAATAGTTATATATTTAATCTTACACCGGAGGCGGTTGTTTTCCGTGTAGATAGCCATGCCAGTGCGCTGGCACCATTAGAGGATGAAAATCTCCTCCCCCTCACCTCACTCTCTTCCTCAACAAAGCGGGGAGAGGGGACAACGGTCGAGAGCATCTTTTCCAACTCCACACCATTTTCAGGATAGGGTATTCTGAAATGATTGTTACAGTTTTTTTCTGTGATATTGAGGCTCACAAGAAAATCATCTCCAGATAATTTTACAATGCAATACCATGAAATACGAGTTATCGTAAATTTATTTTCTCCAAATAGTGAAATATCAGCAAACGAGAAATATGCTGGTACATTCAGGTGATGTATCGTCCATGAAGAACAATCGATCCGGTCCATATTCAATGGGGATTGAGTTTACCGATCAAACCATACAGCACGTCAATTTTTTTTCTAAGGAGGAGAACCGGTGTCTCTATTTTGTTCAAAAGCATTTGTTTATCACGGTCAACCTGAACAGGTAACGGTGGAAAATATTAATGTCGAGTGTGGTCCCAATGACATTGTGGTAAAAGTATTGATGTGTGCACGTTGTGGTACTGATAAGACCATTTTTCTATTTGGACATAAAAATGTTGACCCATACGCTCCCGTTGTTCTGGGGCATGAATTAGTGGGAGAAATCGTTGAGGTGGGAAGAAATGTTAAAAATCTCAAAGAGGGAATAGGGTATAGTCAAGGAAAATTTTTATCTGATGAATACCTTCATTTTTTACCAGGTGAAAGATTGGCATTTCAGTCACGTATTGCTCGTTATAAAAACGGACTCATGCTCCTTCCCCGACCTATAGCTAATCTTTCCTTTCAGATAAATGGTGGATATTCTCAATATATGTGTGTTCCAGAACAGATGATACGTTCCGAATCGTTGATTCGGATTCCTTCCAAAGTAAGTGATGAAGAAGCGTGCCTCATCGAACCGGCCGCCTGTGCATTGGAATCAATTTTTGCCACCCCCCATCCTATTGGCATTAATAATGAGGGAAGACACCTTTTTAAGGCCGGTATACAATATGGTGGAAAAACGTGCATAATCGGTTCCGGCACTGTCAGTATGATTTATGCTGCCCTAACAATTCTGGAAGGTGCAAGCGAAGTTATTATGATTGTACGTTCTGCTGAAAAAGAAAAACTGATCAAAAAAATCATGGAGAACATTTTATTATTGCACCGGGAGCAGTCGGAAGACCAACAAAATACGATACCATGGAATTACAGCGTTCCGTCGAGACTCTCCTGAAGGTGGC
>JAPLGF010000022.1 GCA_026390275.1 Candidatus Atribacteria bacterium | reverse complement strand
CCGCGGATGACAGCGCCCGGCCAGACGCTGGCATTCTCCCCGATGGAGACGTCGCCTACGATGTAGGCCGTCTCGCTGATAAAGGCCGTGGGGTGAATATGCGGCGTCTTGCCTTTAAAGCTCCTGATCATGTGCCCTCCTCTTCCGTTGGCTGGCATGCCCGCCCCGGTGGATAGATGATAGCAGATACAACCACAAAATATGCAAAGAGTTTCCTAATAAAGGCACTTGACAAAGATATTTTTGAGTGATAGCATAGTACAGTACTGTACTGGTACACTAATATATACAAATAGTATTAAGTTTGAGATTTATATGGCGTTAAAACATGGACTCCTCGGGTTTCTAAGTTATGGGCCCAAATCAGGGTACCAGCTCCACAAGATGTTTTTTAAAACTGTCAGGCCCACTTTAAGCATTATATACAGGCAACTTAATGGAATGGCAGAGGATGGGCTGGTGGAATACAAGCGGGTTAATCAAAAGAAGTACCCTGACAAAAATGTTTTTCGTATTACAAAATCAGGACGAAGTGCACTTGAGAGCTGGTTAAAAACCCCTATGAAGGTGGAGGCAGTTCGTGAACCCCATTTAATGCAAATGTGGTATGCAAGTCGTGTTGATAAAAAACATGTAATTTCGAATATAAAAGCCTACGCTGCCCAAATTAAGAAAGAACTTCATTATTATGAAACTGGAGCCGCGGTCGCGATAGAAAAAAACTCGAAAGGCAGCGAATTAGACTTACTCTATTGGCGGCTTGTCGGTGACCTCGCGATAAAACAGGATAGGCTATTCATTGAATGGGCTGAAGAGGCTATTAAGCAAATATCAGGTTTTAAAGAATCTCACGGCTCTACCAAGGCAGAAAAATAACAAACTAAAAATAAATTGTATTTCAATATATGGGAGGTAGTTAAATGATTTTGCTTGGTGACATCCCAACTAGATGGTCCCGGTTGAATCCAAATAAAATTTGTATGGTGTGCACCGGTTATGGTGACGTGAGATATACTTGGAAACAATTTAATGAGAGGATTAACCGGCTTGCTAACTCTTTGAAAGGTTTGGGCCTGAAGAAGGGTGACCACGTTGCCATATTGATGGAGAACTGTCACAGGTTTGTGGAACTCTACTATGCCATGGCAAAGACAGGGATAATACCGGTCCCTCTAAATTTCAGGTTACATCCCAACGAGCTTCAACACATCATCCTCCATTCCGATTCTATAGGCTTCATTTTTGGTCCAGAATACAAAGATACAGTGGAGGCGCTAAGGCCGGCTCTGGGCGATATCAAATACTACATAAGCGCTGTTGACAGGATTCCGGGCATGCTCTTCTATGACGATCTGGTTGAAAAGGGATCACCCGAAGAACCTAAGGTTGCTTTAAAAGAAAGCGATACCGTCATGCTCATGTATACAGGGGGAACCACCGGGTTACCCAAGGGGGCCGTGTTGACTCATCGTAGTCTTATGACCTATACAACCGGTTGCGTTCTTTCTAATCTCAAAAGCGGTATACCATCGGGTGATGAGGATGCAACCCTTTTTATATTGCCTGCTTTCCATATTTCATTATGGCCCATACTTGCATTCCATTTCACTGGTGATAAGGTCGTTATGGTCAACCGTCCCGATCTTAAAAAAATTTTCGAAGCAATCCAAAAAGAAAAGGTCACCCATATGAACGCCGTGCCGACCGTCTATTTCTGGCTGGTCAATGACGCCGACATCGATAAATATGATCTCAGCAGTAT
>JAPLGF010000026.1 GCA_026390275.1 Candidatus Atribacteria bacterium | reverse complement strand
TAATAAGAATAACAAGAACAACCAATGCCGGTGCCAAAAGAATATAGGGGAAAACACGCTTACTTTGCATCCTACTGATGAAAGAATGATCCATTGCTTCCTCCAAAAAATGGTTCCATAAGAACAGGGCTCCCGGACAACCGGGAGCCCTGTTCTTACATTGAACTCACTCGGACTATTTCTTCAAAATTTCAACCGTTTTGGCTTGCACTTTTTCGAGTGTTTCCTTGACTGGGGCGCCTCCATACATCTCTTCCAGAGCAACGTCCATTTCGTCAGCGATGGCTCCAAATTTGACAACTTCCGGGAGATAATAATCCGAAATGTACTTTTCAATGGTATCTTTGCTTGCTTTAATCCAGTCTGTATACGGGTATGTTTTTACAAACTCGTCACTGGTCCATATCGAACTGCGCGCAATATTGCCGCTTCCAAGAGCGATCTTCAGCGCAATACTTTTAGAAGTGGCCCATTGGGTAAACAACCAGGCTGCCTCTTTATTATTTGAGGCAAGGGACACTCCAAGCATCCAGCTACTGCCACCAGCAGCCTGCCGATATCCTTCTACTGCTGCTGGTAATGGAACAGCACCCACTTTCCCCGCCACCGCTGATTTAGCCGGATCCTGGAAACCAACCTCCCAGCTATTGGCATCAGCAACCATCGCTGTCTTGCCCTGCTGAAACGCTAATAAACATTCATACCAACCAAAATTAACTGCTTTGTCGGGCCCACCATCTTTCAGAAGCTTCATGTACATCTCTGTTGCGGCTACTGTCTCAGGCAAAGTCAACCCAACATTTCCTTTTTTATCCACCCAGTATCCTTTATAATCGGCTACCAAGCCACCCCACGGCCAGATTGAGCCAGTACCCCGTTTTAATCGAAGAACAATCCCAGCAAGATCTGGTAATTTTCGGAGTTTTACTGCTGCATCGTACATTTGGTCCACAGTATCAGGAGCAGTCAATCCTTTTTCCTGGAATAAGTCGGTACGATAAAAAAGGATTTGGGGCTCCACGGAAATTGGAATCCCATACAGTTTGCCTTCGTACTCAGGTTTGTCCAGGGCTGCCGGTGCAAAGTCCTTGAGGTCATACCACGCAGCGTCAGTGAGTTTTGGATCACCAAGATAGCCATTGAGCGGAGCGACCCAACCCCCTCCCACGTATTGGGCAACAAAACCCTGATTGAGCATGAATATATCAAATGTTGGTTTCCCGGAGGCTAACTCTATGGTCACTTTATTATAAAACTCTTCTTCGGTGTATTTCGAGAGCTGAACCTTGATTCCAGTCAGTGCCTCAAACTGCGGAATTTCTTTCTCCAACGCATCAGTAAAATGATGAACACACATCGTGGCATTGATTGTTTTTCCTTCAAATTGACGCCAATTAATGTTCCCCTCGGCTGCAAAAACCATTCCTGAAACCACAAGAACGCTGACAACCAACAGAACAAACAAAAAAGTCACTCTACGCATAATATTTCATCCTCCTTATTAAAGTGGAAAAAGCGAATGCACATAAGCCAGTTTTTTCTTCTCACCTCCATTTCTGAAAAACCAAACCCATTGGAAACTGTGCCACTCAATTTTAAAACACTACCCAGATTGAATGTGTGAGATTATTGTAGGAATCTTTTGGGAAACTCTGCCCCCACTGTATAGTTGATCTTCCCCGCCTTCACCATCTGATACACATTGATTCGAAAATATGGATTCACAGAAAAGAGGATATACACTTCCCTGGGATCCATACTGTAGTCGTCAACTATCCATTCCAAGAGATCAGTCATTGCTTTGTTGACTGCCGCTTCCAACGGCCGATCAGCATACAGTGAAATCAGAGAATCCTCTTTCTCAATACGAGCATATGGGATCTTCTTGTTTTTAATAACGTCACAATGAAGTTTAACCTCGGAACGAATCTCGTTCGCAATTCCAGACCATTCACCATCACCTTGTGATCCATGAACATCGCCAAGATATAATAGTCCCCCTTGGTTAAACGAATTCAAATGGATCCTGGACCCTGGTGCGATGTCCCGGCAGTCCCAGTTGCCTCCCCATACCCCCTGGCCGACCGCGCTCGTTTCAACTTCGATGTAAGGAGCAACCCCAATTGTGCCGATGAAAGGCCTCAGATCCCATGATATTCGTTCGTTGAAGATGGCAATACCGTCTTTCATTGAATTACTCGGCCCAGGTTTATGATGAATAATGTGAGTGTACGCTTTTTCATGAATAGAAGCCCATTTTTTCGAATCCCACAATCTTCCCTGACCTGGCTTGACTCCTGTCACCCCTTTCTCAGCCGGGATTATTTCCTCAATGGTCACCACAAGGACGTCACCTTTCTCTATTCCAGTGACAAAGATTGGCCCACTTAGAGGATTGGCAATCTCGGGTTCATACTCGGAAAACGGTCGGAGGTTTTCGGGAGTAAGAAGGTCTTCAGAAGTATTTATCCGACCAGAAAGAGCGTCCTCGGTTTCGACAACAAATGATTCTTTCGGATTAACGGTAATTAACGGAGGTACCTTTCGGTCAAAGACATAATGGATGGCGTCTTTCCTCAAAATTTTTTGCATATTCCTACCTCCTCCATTGTTGAAAGGTGTTTCCCATCACAAAGTCTATTTTGTATTTTTAACGTATCTAATGGCTTACCCAGAATTGGCCGTTACTCATCAATGCTTTAACCACCAACCCCCTTACCTCGACAATATGATTCTCTGTGAGTTCCTTTGATCTGGCCAAGTCTCCTTCAATGATTGCCTCTACAATTGAAAGGTGTGTCTCAATCTGTTTTATTAAACCCACTCGTTCCAAGCGATATGAATGCTGTGCAATCTTCACAAAATCATATATCTGGTAGTAGAAATTCTTGAGAGTCTGGTTTTCAGAGTAATTTATTACTCCCAAATGAACTGTTTGATCGAGTCTATAGAACTCATAGTGCATTTTTTCCTGGTCACTTTCGTCAAATAAAGAAGTGAACTCTTTTTGGAGCTGTCTCAAAATCTCTTTCGGGAACAACGAAATAGACGTTTCTAAAGCGTGAGACTCGAATATCTTTCGAATTGAATAAATCTCCTCCATCTTCTTTGTTGAAAGAGTGTCAACAAAATATCCAGCCCCGAATCTGTCTACCACTAATCCACGCTCGGAAAGCTTTTTTAAAGCCCCTTTTATTGGTGTCGGACTCACTTCAAACTCTTCTTCAAGTTCTGGTATGTTAATCCTCGTTCCGGGTTTCAATATCAAATTGACTACTCTTTCTCGGAGCTCGTCATAAATTTGCTCAATCAGGCCTCTCTTTAGTTTGACCAAATCCAAACTCCATCCTCATCGTAAGAAATTTAAGATTCAAAATCTTGGATTTATAATACCTAGATATCGATAGTTTTGTCAATGGAAACAGGGTTAGGTAACCTTGTTTTTTAAAACATGGGGGAGGAAGAACATGGCGCTTACCATCAGCTGGGAACAGAGATGAAAAAGAAGGAGATACAGTTCGATCCTGACTATCGATCGGGGTTACACCGATTATTCTCTCTTTGCCCGGTGGACCGACACTGGTGTTTACTTCGTCACCAGACAAAAAAACAGTGCCAGCTATCGGGTGATGGAGGAAGGGAAAGTGCCCAAAAACCGG
>JAPLGF010000020.1 GCA_026390275.1 Candidatus Atribacteria bacterium | reverse complement strand
CTCAACATTTTGTGGCATCAGCAGGTTTACCATGAACTTTTTGCCATAAAATCATAAATCCCGCCCCACCAAATGCGACTAAAATCATAAGAAAACCATAACGAACCCGGTATAATGATCCAACATTGGGGATAGTCAAACCATAGATTAACATCATACCAACTGAAAAAAAGATCACCAACCATAATTTAATACTTCGCCAATAGCATAAGATAAAAAATGGGACAAACAATAACGAAAAATAGACCACGATCATTTCGAAACCCGATATCCGTCTCATAATGGTATTCCAACGGGATGTCCCTTCACCTCACCAATCCTTGGGGAAGGGGGCAAGCAAAACGATTTCCAGCGCTCTCGGGATATAACGAACGACATCTCCAATGCTGTGATAACTCCTATCGATGTCGATATTGCTTCCAGCTTCAGGATACCTTTTTCGAAATCCTTCCCGTACCAGCGAGAGGGAATAGATCTTGTTCTCGATATAATCTGGAACCCATTTAGAGTTTGCCCAGTCAATAGAAACAACCGGTTCTTCATAATCAATCCCACCACGAGTAAAAGGGGTAATGGCTATTAACATCGTCCAGCAGAGGAATAGCAAAATTATCATCTTTTTGAAGCTAATCTTTCTTTTCACAAAATATACCATGAAAACAATCGATATATACGCGGTCAAAATCAAATCAATCCCTTGAATCATTTGGACTCCATAAGGACGAACAATCCAGACGAAAAAAATCCCCGCGTACATAAGCAGAATGCCCTTGAGCGCTCCCCTCCATCCGGCCTTTTCTGGCATGATACCAAGAAAAACGACCCACCCGTAGATAAAAAAGAGGGCTCCCAGGATAAAATACCCGTCTTTATGAATCTGTGTATACCAGGCCATCGCGGAAGGAAAAAAAACAAAAGGAAGTGTGCATAAGAGGGCGATTCGGTGATTATCGATACATTGCAATATAATCAATAAAAGTATGATTGCCGCAGTGGCATGGAGAGCGGCATTCAGCGGAATAAGTGTCCAAGGTTTTGGAACGGTCAGGACATATATTGCGGCGGCGATTCCGGCCGGTGCTTGCCCTCCCGGCCGCAATTCCCAGGCTGCCCAGCCTTCAGTCCTGATTCTTTGGGAAAGATCAACCGCCAATTTCTGAAAAGAAATCCAGTCTCCTCCTTTCAGAAGCCCATCACCAGCATGAAACGAGGGGAAAATATAAGGTAACACCACAAATTGGATAAAAAATGAGGAAATCACTCCATAGAGAAGGATTATAAGCCATATATAGAATAATGAATTTTTGTTTGAAATAAGCGATTTAGCTTGGAGAATATTCATAATTATCAGCTCTCAATAAAGGTTGAATGACTTCTTCTGAGAATAAATATATTTTCTGCAACACTTATAAAATGTTATTTCATTATCCTATTCATTTTATCATATTTATAACTCCATGGTATACTGTGAATAGCAAACGACTCATTTACCCAAAAAAGGAGGGAAGTGGTTTCTTTAAATATTTTCCTTTTCTAACCAGGCCTGAAACATCAAGATATCCCACAGCTGATTCTGCCAGTTTCTTTCCCCACTCTGGTGTTCCTCCCACATCTTACGAATCGGAACCGGATTGAAAAAGCCCTCCTGGCTCAGGCGTTTTTCCGGG
>JAPLGF010000364.1 GCA_026390275.1 Candidatus Atribacteria bacterium | reverse complement strand
CGGTCCTTACCAACTCAACATCATTTTCCGGGTCGTTACTACAAAAGATAGGAGCTGAGAACCCATACGTAATTGGCCCGTTCGAAGCGCTGGGGATCTTTTACCGATTTCTGGCTCATACTCCCCTGCATCTGCTGGATGGACTGGTATTCATGCTCCTCCATCCAGGTGACCAGGTTATCCTTCACCGTCTGGAGATAGGTGATCCCTTTTTCCAGGAGTACCGAGGTCATCATGGCCACTTTCGCACCGGCCATCATGGACTTCAGAACATCGATGTGAGAATGAACCCCTCCGGTGATGGCAAGGTCCGCCTTAAGATGCCCGCAGAGAATGGCCACCCAACGGAGTCGCAGGCGGAGTGATTCCGGTCGGCTCAGACCGAGGTTGGGAACCACTTCTAATTTTTCCACATCGATATCGGGCTGGTAAAAACGGTTGAAGAGGACCAGGGCATCCGCCCCCGCTTCTTCCATGCGTTTGGCCAGGTTGGCGAAGGAGCTGAAATACGGTCCCAGTTTGACTGCCAGGGGGATGGATATGTTCTCCCGCACCTGGCGGATGATATCGAGGTCATTTTTTTCCACCATTTCGGAGGAGGTATCAAAGCGGGTGGCGAGAGAATAGATATTGAGCTCCAGGGCATCCGCCCCCGCTTCTTCCATCTGTTTGGCGTATTGAACCCAGGTTCCCTCGGTGGTTCCATTCAGACTGGCAATGAGGGGGATGTTCAGGATCTTTTTTGCCTTTTGAATATATTCCAGATGTTTTTCAGGACCCAGGTTATAGTGGTTCAAATCCGGTAAATAAGTCAATGATTCGGCGAATTCTTCTGTTCCCTGAGAAAGCCGGTGGTGGAGTTCTAAACTTTCCAGCGTGAGTTGTTCTTCGAAAAGAGAGTGCAGGACTACTGCTCCCGCACCCTTTTCTTCCATGAGCTTGAGGTTATCCAGCTTTTCGCAAAGCGGTGAAGCTGATACAACCAGAGGGTTTTTCAGGGTAAAACCCAAATAGGTTGTGGATAGATCAACCATTTTTCATCACCTTAACTCTCAGTTTGAACAGGCATAGAAGCCATATACTGATACAATCTCCAGCGGTCGGTGACGTCTTCTTTGGCTAAGGCAAAGAGTTCCTGTGCACGTTCCGGGTCACTCAATTTGAGCATGGAATAACGGGTTTCATTGTAAATATACTGATCGAGCGGTAGCGTGGGTGGCTTCGAATCGATCTGGAACGGATTCTTGTTCTCCCGGACCAGGTTGGGATTGTACCGGATGAGTGGCCAGTAACCGGAGAGCACCGCCTTCTTCTGCTGGTCCATCCCGTGGAGCAGATCCAGGCCCTGTCCGATGCAGTGACAGTAAGCGATAATGATGGAAGGACCGTGGTATGCTTCCGCTTCCTGGAAGGCCTTGAGGGTTTGTATGTCATCGGCTCCCAGGGCAACCCGGGCCACATAGACGTTCCCGTAGGTGATCGCCATCATGGCCAAGTCTTTCTTGCGAGTTCCTTTTCCACTGGCGGCAAATTTGGCAACCGCGCCCCGGGGGGTCGATTTCGACATCTGGCCGCCAGTATTGGAGTAAACTTCGGTATCGAGTACCAGGACGTTTATGTTCCGCCCGGAAGCCAGGACGTGGTCCAGTCCTCCATATCCGATATCGTAAGCCCAGCCGTCTCCGCCCAGGATCCACACACTCTTCTTCACCAAGGAATCAGTCACGGCGATCAACCTCCTGGCGTCCGGGGTGGCGAGAGCACCGAGCTGCTCCTGGAGCGTTTTCACCAGCTCACGCATGGTCCTGATGCCTTCTTCGTTGGATTGATCGGTGGTCACGATTTTTTCTGCCAGTTCTTTGTTCAGTTGCGGGGCCAGCTTGCTTAAGAGTTCATGGGCATATTCATTTTGTTTATCGATGGCCAGTCGCATGCCCAGACCGAATTCGGCGTTGTCTTCAAACAGGGAATTACACCATGCCGGACCGCGTCCTTCGTTGTTCTTCGCCCAGGGAGTGGTGGGCAGGTTGCCTCCATAGATCGAGCTGTATCCAGTGGCGTTGGCGATCAGCGCCCGTTCACCAAAGAACTGGCTCAGGAGTTTGACATATGGTGTTTCGCCGCAGCCGGCGCAGGCCAAGGAAAATTCAAAGAGAGGCCGCAGAAGCATGACATCCCGGGTACGGCTCAGGTTCAGTTTTTCCCGGTCGGCATCCGGAATGCCCAGGAAGAACTTCCAGTTTTTTGCTTCCTGTTCCCGGATGGGTGGCTGTGGGGTGAAGTTGAGGGCTTTCAGGCTGGTGTCTTTCTTGTTTTTCGCCGGGCAGGCCTGGATACAGGCACCGCACCCGGTGCAGTCTTCCGGAGCGATCTGGATGGTGAAGGAATAGTTCGGGAATTCTTTCCAGCGGCCGGCGGTCCGTTTAAAGGTCGGCGGTAACGGTCCCAACTTTTCCGCATCGTAAATCTTCCCCCGGATGACGGCATGCGGACAAACCAGGGTACACTTCCCGCACTGGATGCAGACTTCCGGATCCCAGACCGGGATTTCCAGGGCGATGTTCCGTCGTTCCCACTGGGTGGTGGCACTGGGGAAGGTTCCGTCCACCGGCATATCGCTCACGGTCACCTGGTCACCGTTGCCGGCAATGATTTTCCCCAGGACCTTCTGAACAAACTCGGGAGCCTCTACTGGAACGGGGGGACGCATATCGAAACTGCTGGTGGCGGTTGCCGGGACCTTCACTTCATGGAGATGTTCCAGGGTGGTATCCACGGCCATATAGTTCTGCTTGACCACGGCTTCGCCGCGCTTCCCATAGGTCTTTTTGATGGATTCTTTGATCTTTTCAATCGCTCTTTCCCGGGGCAGGATACCGCTGATGGCGAAGAAACAGGCCTGCATGACGGTGTTGATCCGCATGCCCATCTCGGCTTTCCTGGCAACTTCATACCCATCGATGACGAAGAAGCGAAGTTTTTTATCGATGATCTGCTGCTGAACATGTTTGGGGAGATGGTTCCAGGTTTCGTCCGTGCCATAAGGGCTGTTTAACAGGAAGATGGCTCCGTTTTCGGCATTTTTCAGGATATCAAACCGTTCCAGGAAGGGGAACTGGTGGCAGGCGATGAAATTGGCCTGGTTGATGAGATAGGTGGAATGGATCGCCTTGGGGCCGAACCGGAGATGGGACACGGTAACTCCTCCCGCCTTCTTGGAATCGTAGACAAAGTAACCCTGGGCATGGTTATCGGTTTCCAATCCGATGATTTTAATGGAGTTTTTATTGGCACCGACGGTCCCATCGGAGCCCAGACCATAGAACAGTGCCCGAATGGTCCTGGGGTCAACGGTCGAGAATGAGGTATCGTAGTCTAAGCTGGTGTTGGTGACATCATCTAAGATACCAACGGTGAAGTGATTTTTGGGAGCATCTTTCTTGGCCTCGTCGAAGACGGCTTTCACCATGGCGGGAGTGAATTCCTTGGAAGACAGGCCATAACGTCCGCCAATGATCCGGGGTTTCGTGGAGAAAGGCGCAAAACCATTTTCCATGGCTTCGTCGATGGCAGTCCGAACATCGACATACATCGGTTCACCCACTGCTCCCGGTTCTTTCGTCCGGTCCAGGACGACGATGGTTTTCACCGATTTGGGGAGGGCAGCGACGAAATGTTTCACCGAGAACGGCCGGTAAAGCCGCACCTTGAGCAGACCGACTTTTTCGTCTCTTTCCATCAGGTACTCAACGGTTTCATGGGCGGTTTCTGCTCCGGAACCCATCATGACGATCACCTGCTCGGCATCGGGAATACCGTAGTAGTCGAACAGACGATACGCCCGCCCCACGATTGTTTCGAACCTGTCCATCACTCTCTGGACCACGTTCGGACACTCCAAGTAGAAGGGATTGCAGGCTTCCCGGCCCTGGAAAAAGACATCCGGGTTCTGGGCCGTGCCGCGGATGAAGGGGTGGTCCGGAGAGAGGCAACGTTTCCGGTGGGCTTCCACCAGGGTATCATCGATCATGGCCTGGATGTCTTCAATGTTCAGTTGCTCCACCTTGGCCACCTCAGATGACGTCCGGAACCCGTCAAAAAAGTGCAGAAATGGGACCCGGGATTCCAGGGTTGCTGCCTGGGCGATGAGGGCCAAATCCATGGCTTCTTGCGGGGAATTCGACGAGAGCAGGGCGAAACCGGTTTCCCGGGTGGCCATCACGTCGCTGTGGTCGCCGAAGATGGAGAGGGCGTGGGTGGCAACCGTTCGGGCAGCGACGTTGATCACCGTTGAGGTGAGCTCCCCGGCAATCTTGAACATGTTAGGAATCATCAGGAGCAAACCTTGAGACGCGGTAAACGTCGTGCTCAGTGCTCCCGCCTGGAGGGAGCCGTGAAGGGCACCGGCCGCTCCCCCCTCACTCTGCATTTCCACCACCTGGGGGATGGTTCCCCAGATATTCGGTACTCTCTGAGCCGACCACTGATCCGCCAGCTCACCCATACTGGATGACGGGGTGATGGGATATATTGCGATGACTTCGTTTACACGATACGCGGAATACGTCGTTGCCTCGTTCCCATCAATCATTACCATACGTCGTGCCATATTTTTTCTCACCTTTCTTGCCTTTTTATTTCTTATGAATCTTTTTGCCGTAAAAATGGTTACAAATGCCGGAAACTGTCTTTCACACCGGGATCGTGCTCCGGTGTATATAAATTCCCCTCCTCCGGAGGGATAGGGGAGGATAGGGGAGGAGCGTCTTAGCTTACCTGTTCAGGCGGATGTCTCGTCTCCCTTCCAGAGCCTGGGAGAGGGTCACTTCGTCGGCAAATTCCAGGTCTCCCCCCAGGGGTAATCCCCGGGCGATCATGGTGACTCGTAAGGGGAGCGATTGGAGTTTCCGGGCGATAAAGTACGCCGTGGCTTCTCCGTCCAGTGATGGGTTGGTAGCCAGAATAACCTCACTGATGTTTTCTTTTTCTACTCTTTGAATGAGTTCCTTGATGGTGATGTCTTGGGGACCGACACCGGAGAGAGGCGAGAGTGCTCCTTGCAAGACGTGGTACTGCCCTCGATACCCGGTTTTTTCAATGGCCAGGACGTCCTGGGGACGTTCCACCACACAGAGGGTTTCCTGCTCCCGCGATCCATCCTGGCAGATAAAACAGGTCTCCTCTTGGGAATAAAACCCACACCGTGCACAGAAACGCACCTTTTCTTTGACACCCTGGAGAGAAACAATCAGGTCCTCGATTTCTTCGCGGGGTGATTTAATCAGAAAGAAGGAAAGACGCTGAGCCGTCTTTGGCCCAATTCCGGGGAGACGAGAAAACGCGGC
>JAPLGF010000330.1 GCA_026390275.1 Candidatus Atribacteria bacterium | reverse complement strand
GTACGATCATAAAATTCTGGATCAGTCAGCATTGAAGATCGTTCAGACAGCAGAACGGACCGGGGCTCTGGTGTCCGGGCCAGTACCACTGCCGACTGAAATCGTGAAATATACCGTATTGCGGTCCCCACATGTGGATAAAAAATCACGAGAACAATTCGAACAGCGGACGCATAAACGGTTGATTGACATCATGGAACCGAATCCGAAAACGGTTGATGCCCTCATGCATCTGGACTTACCAGCTGGTGTTGATATTGAGATCAAGCTGTAAGAGGGTACTGGGACGGAAGGAGAGAGTAAGCGATGCCTATGGTTGAATACGGCATGATTGGAGAAAAAGTCGGGATGACACGAGTTTTTTCCGCGGAGGGTCTATCCATCCCGGTAACCGTCGTCAAGTGTGGACCCTGTTACGTGGTTCAAAAGAAAGAGAAAGAGAAAGAGGGTTATGAGGCCATTCAGATTGGTTATAACGAAGTCAAGGAAAAAAAGCTGACCAAGCCCCTGGTTGGACACCTGAAGAAGAAAGGAGCTCCCATCCTCAGAAAGCTGGTGGAATTTCGGGTCAGGGACATCTCGCTCTTTCAAACGGGACAGGTTCTGAAAGTCACCGGATTTAAAATTGGTGATCAGGTGGACGTGACCGGTCAATCCAAAGGGAAAGGGTTTGCTGGTGTGGTCAAGAGGTATGGATATCGGGGAGGCGCTGGTTCTCATGGTTCTACGCACCATCGAGCTCCTGGTTCCATCGGTGGAACCGATGCCGAGCGGGTGTGGAAAGGGAAAACCCTTCCTGGCAGAATGGGCAACGAACGGGTTACCACGCAAAATCTGAAGGTGGTAGGAATGAATGAAGAGCGAGACCTCCTTTTGGTGAAAGGAGCTATTCCGGGAGCTCCTGGTTGTATCGTTCTGGTTCGTAAGAATGCGGTGTAGGAGGATTAAAAATGGATTTGGAAGTGAAAAATAGAGAAGGGAAAATGGTTGATTCGATATCACTTGATGATACTCTTTTTTCGGACACCGTGAATGCCCATGTTCTTTTTCTTGCCGTCAAGAGTTTCCTTGATAACCAGAGACAGGGAAACGCCAAGACCAAAACCCGCGGAGAAGTCAGCGGGGGAGGGAAAAAACCCTGGCGTCAAAAAGGAACCGGGAGGGCCCGACAGGGAAGTAATCGTTCTCCCATCTGGAAAGGGGGAGGAGTGGTTTTTGGACCTCGACCGCGTTCGTATTATCACTCTCTTCCCAAGAACGAAAAACGGGTGGCCATGATCAACGCTATCAGTCAGAAAATCCAGGAGAATTCTATTCAGGTCATCGATCGATTGATCCTGGACTTTCCCAAAACCAAAGAAGCAGTCAATTATTTGCGTAGCCTGGGATTAGAAGGCAAAGTTCTTTTCATTACCAAGGAAAACCAGGAGAATATTCAAAGGGCTTTTGCCAACATTCCTGATGTTCGGCTCCTCCCACTCAATGAAGTGAACGTATATGAACTCTTGAACACGCAGCACGTGGTATTTGAGAAGGAAGCCCTTTCAGCGCTCCAGGAGGTGCTCAAGAAATGATTGAGGATCGTGAGATTATTATTCATCCCATCATAACGGAAAAAGCATCCGGTCTTCAAAAAGAGAATAAATACGTTTTCCGGGTTGACAGTCGTGCCAACAAAAACGACATCAAAAAAGCCGTGCATAATATGTTTGGGGTCACGGTTTTAAGAGTAAATACAGTCAACCAAAAAGGAAAAACCAAGCGTCTCGGTCGATATGAAGGATTGACCCGGTCCTGGAAAAAGGCGATTGTTTTTGTTAAGCTGGGTGAAAAGATCAAAGCTTTCGATATCAGCTGATCCGAAAGGAGAGAATCCACAATGGCAAATTTGAAGGAATATAAGCCAACCACCAATACCCGACGGCAGATGACTGGATTCACTTTCGAAGATCTCACGCCGGGCGGTCCAGAACGATCTTTGCTGGTACCTCTCCGCCGGAAGGCCGGTCGTGACAGCCAGGGTCGGATTGCGATCCGGCATCAGGGCGGTGGGCATAAACGGAAATATCGGATGATCGATTTTAAAAGGGACAAGAATAATATCCCGGCAGTTGTGGTACGGATTGATTACGATCCCAACCGGTCTTCCCGTATTGCTTTACTGCAGTATGGGGATGGGGAAAAGCGGTACATCATTGCGCCCCTCGGTCTCAAGGTAGGCGATGCGGTCATCAGCAGTCCCACGGCTGACATTAAACCCGGGAACGCTCTCCCCTTAAAGAATATCCCGGTGGGGACGGTCATCCATAACGTAGAAATGAAAAAAGGGAAGGGTGCACAGCTCGCCCGGGCAGCGGGAACCTATGCCCAGCTCATGGCTAAGGAAGGCAACTACGCTCAGGTCCGGCTGGCTTCCGGAGAAGTTCGCTTAATTCATATCGATTGTATTGCCACCATTGGGCAGGTAGGAAACGTCGATCATGAAAATTTGACCATTGGGAAGGCTGGGCGGACCCGCTGGATGGGGATTCGGCCCACCGTTCGAGGGACTGCCATGAACCCCATTGATCATCCTCATGGTGGTGGAGAAAATAAAGCCCATTGCGGAAGACAACCGGTGACCCCGTGGGGTCAGTATACCAAAGGGTATAAAACCAGAAGAAATAAAAATACTGATAAGTGGATTGTCAAGAAGAGAAAATAGGACGAGGAGGAAATTCACTTGGCAAGGTCAGCGAAAAAAGGACCGTTTATAGATTCCAAGTTGCGTTCACGGGTGGAAGAGATGAATAAAAAGGGTGAAAAAAGAGTTATGAAAACGTGGTCTCGGGCCAGTGTTGTGATTCCCGAAATGATTGGGCATACCATCGCGGTTCACAATGGAAAGAAGCACATTCCAGTCTATATTAACGAACAAATGGTGGGACATAAGTTGGGAGAATTTGCACCAACCCGGACTTTCAAGGGCCATGGAAATCCCACTGAACGTTCAACGGCTCTGAGGTAAAGAGGGAGGTGCATGGAGATGGAGACGAAAGCAACTGCAAAATATATTAGAATCTCTCCCCGGAAGGCGAGGCAGGTGGCTGATGTCATTCGTGGCAAAAAAGCCAACGAAGCCCTGGCGATGTTGAAATTTCTTTCTAAGAAGTCAGCTTCTTTGCTCTATAAAGTCCTGAAATCGGCGGTGGCCAATGCTGAGAACAACTGGAATGTCGATGGAGATGACTTAATCGTTTCCCAGGCCTATGTTGATCAGGGACCGACCTTAAAAAGAATCCGGCCGCGGGCTATGGGACGAGCATTTGTGATCCTAAAGAGAACTTCTCACCTTACCATTGCCGTATCCGATGAGAAGGAGGGAAATTAATTGGGACAGAAAGTAAATCCAATCGGACTCCGACTGGGTATTATTAAAGATTGGCAATCGCGTTGGTATTCGGATGATAAATACCGGGATTATCTCTTAGAAGATCTGAAGATCCGGCGATTCGTTTGTGAAAAACTCGCTCGGGCCGGAATTTCTAGCGTGGGAATTGAACGATTGGCCAATCAGGTTAAACTGGTTATTCGCACTTCCCGTCCAGGGATTGTGATTGGACGAAAGGGTGCGGAAGTAGAAGTTCTCAAACGTGAACTCCAAAAAATGACCGGAAACCAGAATATCCAGATTTCGGTGGAAGAAATAAAGATTCCGGAGATCGATGCTCAACTGGTGGCGGAAAATGTAGCTTTTCAGTTGGAGAGGCGGGTATCCTACCGCCGTGCCATGAAACAGGCCATGATGAGAGCCTTACGGGTGGGAGCAAAAGGGATAAAAATTTGTTGTTCCGGACGCTTGGCAGGTGCTGAAATTGCCCGGGTAGAATGGTACCGGGAAGGACGACTTCCTCTCCAAACCTTGCGGGCAGATATTGATTATGGTTTCAAGGAAGCAAAAACCACTTATGGACGAATTGGCGTCAAAGTATGGATTTTTAAAGGTGAGGTTATTTCCACCGGTGAAGTGCTTGATGAAGTCTCGGCTGTTCCAAAAACCATAAAGCGCGAGGAGGATCCCAAAGCGTATGTTGATGCCGAAGAGAGTAAAGCATAGAAAACAAAACCGGGGTAGAATGACCGGTATCGAAACCCGGGGCATCGAAGTCGATTTTGGTGAATACGGCTTACAGGCCCTGGAACCCTCTTGGATTACCAATCCGCAAATCGAAGCGGCCCGTATTGCAATTTCCCGTCATATTAAAAAAGGGAAGATTTGGATTCGCATCTTTCCTGATAAACCATATACCAAGAAACCAGCGGAAACGAGACAGGGTAAGGGAAAAGGTCCGGTTGAGGGTTGGGTCGCTGTCGTCAAAACAGGAAAGGTCTTGTTTGAAGTTTCCGGAGTCGATAAAGAGACGGCTTATGAAGCCCTGGCCCTCGCCTCTCATAAGCTCCCGATCCATGCCCGGATTATTGAGAGAAAAGTAGAATAGAGGTGAACTCGATGAAAGCTTCGGAACTCCAAAATTTAACCGAAAGCGAATTGAATCAAAAATTGAGGGACCTGCGGACCGAACTTTTTAATCTGAGATTTCAAGCAATCACTGGACAACTTGGGAATCCCAGGAGAATCAATTTTGTCAAAAAAGATATTGCCCGAATCAAGACTATTTTGAAGGAACGAGAGCTATCCGGAGAGAAACAGGAGGTTAAATAGGATGGCAAATCAGAAGAGACAGACCGGAAAAGTGATCAGTAATAAAATGAATAAAACTGTGGTAATCAAGGTCACCCGGATCACCGAGCATCCGGTGTATAGTAAAAAAATGAAAATCACGAAGAGTTTCAAGGCCCATGATGAAAAAGAAGTCTGTGAAATTGGCGATATCGTTTTGATCGAAGAAACAAGGCCTCTCAGCAAAACTGTACGATGGAGAGTATTAGAAGTGATTGAGAAAGCGAAAGTGAAGGGAGGAGAGGAACTTGATTCAACCACGGTCAATGCTTGAAGTCGCCGATAACACCGGTGCCAAAAAAATCATGTGTATCCGGGTCATGGGTGGATCGGCAAGTCGATATGCTACCGTCGGTGATGTCATCATTGCGGCAGTCAAGGAAGCAGAACCTCATTCCAATGTCAAAAAAGGAGAAGTGGTTCGCGCGGTGGTTGTTCGCACCAATAAAGAAGTGGGGCGTGGTGATGGAACGTACGTCCGTTTTGATGACAATGCCGCGGTTCTCATCACCCCTCAGAATATCCCGCGTGGGACCAGAATCTTTGGGCCCGTGGGTCGGGAATTGCGTGACAAGCAATTCATGAGAATTGTGTCCCTGGCCCCTGAGGTTGTTTAAGAGGAGTGATTGAAATGGAGAAAAATTTCCAAAAAGTGCCCATAAAAAAAGGTGATACCGTCGAAGTCATCCATGGGAAGGATGACAAAAAAAGAGGCAAGGTCCTGACGGTGATTCTTCAAGACCAGAAAGCGGTGGTGGAGGGTATGAACATGGTGAAGAAACATACCCGGGCAACCCAGGGGAATCCACAGGGTGGTATTATTTCCAAAGAAAATCCGATTTGGATCTCCAATCTCCGTTTGGTCTGCAGTCGATGCAATCAGTTGACTAAAGTCAAGCGATCAACCGTTTCCGGATCTGACTATCGTGTACGGATTTGCACAAAATGCGGCGAGATCATCGATAAAGTATAAGGAGGCCTCGAGCAGTGTCTGTAACCAAAGAAAAGTATGTGAATGAACTGATCCCCGCGCTCGTCAAGCAGTTTGGTTATAAGAATGTTATGGAGATTCCCAAACTGGAAAAGATTGTACTGAACACCGGAATTGGGGATGCCACCCAGAACCAGCATTTTCTTGATCTTGCCGTTGAGGAAATGACCACTATTACGGGACAGAAGCCGGTGATTACCCGAGCAAAAAAGTCCATTTCCAATTTTAAGCTCCGAAAAGGAATGCCGATTGGATGTAAGGTCACTTTGCGAGGAAGCCGGATGTATGAGTTTTTAGATCGTTTTTTAAATATCACTATCGCCAGAATTCGTGATTTCCGGGGATTTCCTGATGGGTGTTTTGATGGGCGAGGAAGTTGCACCCTTGGGATCCGGGAGCAGCTCATTTTCCCGGAAATTAATTATGATAAAGTAGAACGGGTTCGGGGGATGAACATTACCTTGGTCACGACCGCGGAAACAGATGAAGAAGCGAAAGTATTTCTGGAGTTATTAGGTTTACCTTTCCGAAGGTAAAGGAGGAATATGGAATGGCGAGAACGGCCAAAATTGTTCGAAATCAACAGGTCTTGAAATACAAAGTTCGTTATCGAAACCGCTGCAGTTTATGTGGTCGTCCCCGGGGATACCTGCGAGATTTCGGAATCTGTCGTATATGTTTCCGTACTCTTGCCAGTAGAGGTGAAATCCCTGGGGTTACGAAATCAAGCTGGTAGGAAGGGAGGATCAAATGGCACATACTGATCCGATTGCTGATATGTTAACCAGAGTTCGGAATGCGTTGAAAGTCCGTGGAAATATTGTCAACGTTCCCTTTTCAAAAATTAAGGGGGAAATGTCCCGCATTTTGAAAGAGGAAGGTTATATTCACGATTTTAAGACCGTTTCCCAGGATAATAAAAGAAATCAGCTGGTGATTCAGCTTCGATATGGACCAAAAAAAGAACGAATCATCAATGGTTTAAAGAGAATTAGTAAACCTGGCTTGAAAGCCTATGCCGGAAAAGATGAAATTCCAACTCTTCTCGGCGGGATGGGAACGGTGATCGTTTCGACCTCTCACGGTATGATGACCGGTAAGGCGGCAAAAAAGATGGGCATAGGCGGAGAGGTCATCTGTTATATATGGTAGAAGGAGGATTTTTGATATGTCACGGATAGGAAAAAAAGCAGTCATCATTCCCCAGGGTGTATCAGTAGAAATAGATGGGCAATTCCTTCGTGTTAAAGGTCCCAAGGGATCTTTGGAAAGACAGTTTCACCACCGGGTGAAGATTCTACAGGAAAACAATGAGATAAAAGTTGTTCCTGAGGGAGAAACCAAGCTCGATAAATCACTTCATGGGCTCAGCCGGACCCTGGTTTCCAATATGGTGAATGGGGTGAGCACCGGGTTTGAAAAGTCTATCGAGCTCGTTGGTTTGGGATTTAAAGTCCAAAAAAAAGGAGAGACCATCATCCTCAATCTGGGGTTCAGCCATCCGGTAGAAGTGGTTCCTCCCCGGGGAATTTTGTTCGATGTGGAAGGACAGGTGATAAAAGTCAAGGGTCCCAATAAAGAGCAAGTGGGACAGGTAGCCGCTGATATTAGAAAAATCCGGAAACCAGAACCATACAAAGGGACTGGTATCAAGTACATAAACGAAGTCATCCGGAGAAAACAGGGGAAGACTACGGCAAAGTAAGGGAGGAATAAAAGATGCCGGTGGTGACAAAGAAAGAAAAAAAGGATTTTCGTCATGCTCGGGTAAGGAGTAAAGTGACTGGAAGCGCCGAGCGTCCTCGATTATGTGTTTTTCGAAGTCTGAGTCATATCTATGCGCAAATCATTAATGATGAAAAAGGAGAAACGCTGGTTTCCTTTTCTACCCTTGCCAAGGAGTATCAAGAAAAATCAGGAACTAAAACTGATCGCGCCCAGAAAGTAGGGAAAGGGATAGCGGGATTGGCGCTTCAAAAAGGGATATCTCGGGTTGTATTTGATCGAGGTGGGTATCAGTATCATGGTCGAGTCAAGGCACTGGCCGATGGAGCCAGGGAAGGTGGCCTTGAATTCTAATTCTCGGAGGTAAGGAAATGCTGAAGGTGAAGCCAGAAGGACTTGAACTTCAGGAGAAGCTCATTGCAGTGGATAGAGTCAGCAAAGTGGTGAAAGGTGGGAAACGATTTGGTTTCCGCGCTGTCGTTGCTGTAGGGAGTGGTAAGGGAGTGGTCGGGGTGGGAATTGGCAAAGCCAAGGAAGTACCTGATGCTGTCCGAAAAGCAGTGGAAAAGGCCAAAAAATCCCTTTTCCGGTTTCCCATGAGAGGTACCACCATCACCCATGAAATCCGGGGTAAGTTTGGCTCCGGTCTTGTGGTTATGAAACCGGCGTCTCCAGGAACCGGGGTTATTGCTGGTGGTTCAGTGCGGGCCATTATGGAGGTGGCGGGAGTCCGGGATATTCTGACGAAATCGCTGGGGAGCAGGAATCCGGTGAATGTAGCCCATGCCACCCTGGAAGGACTGATGGAACTGAGGGACCCCATGGAAATTGCGCGGTTGAGGGGGAAAAATACCAAGGAATTTTTTGAGAAAATATAGCGGAGTGATGCCAGTATGGGTAAGAAAATGCTCAAAATTACACTCGTAAAGAGTCCAATTGGACGAATTTATACTCATAAAAGAACAGTAAAATCCTTAGGGCTCAAAAAGCTCCACTACACAGTGATTCAGGATGACACCCCTTCGGTCAGAGGGATGATCAATAAGGTATCGTATCTCTTACACGTGGAAAATATTGAAGGAGAGGAGAATCCCTCATCATGAATATCAACGATTTGAAGCCGAATTCTGGTTCATTTCATCACATCAAGCGGGTGGGAAGGGGAGTGGGGTCCGGGCATGGGAAAAACTCCTGTCGGGGTGAGAATGGCCAAAAATCCCGTTCCGGAGGTCATATCAGTGCCCACTTTGAAGGTGGTCAAATGCCCTTTGCCCGCCGTATCCCCAAAAGAGGTTTTAAGTCGTTGGACCGGGGACAATGGCAGATTGTGAATGTTGGGAATCTCAACCGTTTTGAGGATGGGACTCAGGTAAAAAAAGAGCTTCTCAAGCAAACCGGCCTTATTCAAAGCACCGATCTCAAGTTGAAAGTTCTGGCGAAAGGTGAGTTCACAAAAAAATTGACCGTGCAGGCAGATGCATTTTCTGAAAGGGCAAAAAGCATCATAGAAGAGAGGGGCGGAAAAGCCGAGGTGCTATGATATGTGGGAATCATTGCTCAAGCTCTTTAAAATCCCAGATCTGAAAAAACGGGTTATTTTTACGCTTCTGATGCTGGTTGTTTTTCGGGTTGGTGCCCATATTCCTGTTCCCGGGATAGATCCGAAAGCATTGGCCTATGTTTTCTCTCAGGGGGGTCTCCTGAGTATTCTTGATATGTTTGCGGGGGGGGCTCTGAGCCGATTTTCTATTCTAGCACTTGGAATCATGCCCTATATCAACGCCTCCATCATTATTCAGCTCCTCACTTCTGTCATCCCCAAGCTGGAAGAGATGGCGAAAAGTGGTGAAGAAGGACGTGATAAAATTGCCCAGCTCACCCGTTGGGGAACCATCTTTTTGGCCGTGATTCAGGCTTTTGGTATCACAGTATGGCTGGAAAACTTAGGAGTCGTCTTCACTCCCGGCTGGCCTTACCGGATCACCGTCATTCTGACCTTGACCGCGGGAAGCATGTTCATCATGTGGATGGGAGAATTGATTTCTGACTTTGGGGTCGGTAATGGAACCTCGCTCATCATTTTTGCCGGAATTGTTACTCGCATCATGCCGCAACTGGTGAGTACCATCAACCTCATTCGGGTGGGAGAAATCAATGCCCTGTTCTTTATCTTGACCCTGGTATTTGCAGTCCTCATCGTGGCGTTTGTGATTGAGTTTCAAGAGGCCCAAAGAAGAATTCCAGTTCAGTATGCCAAACGAGTGGTTGGCCGAAAAATGTATGGTGGACAAAGTACTCATATCCCCATTCGAGTCATTCAGGGAGGAGTCATTCCCATCATCTTTGCCTCTTCGCTCCTTCTTTTCCCGGCCACCCTGGCTCAATTCTTTCAGGGATCCGGTTTTATGAAATCAATCGCTGATGCCCTTTCACCGAATTCTCCCCTCTATCTCACTCTCTATGCGACACTGATTATTTTCTTTACCTATTTTTATACCGCCGTGACGTTCAATCCGATGGAGCTGGCCGACAATATGAAAAAGTATGGGGGATTTGTTCCCGGTATCCGTCCCGGGCGACCAACAGTTGAACATCTGGACCGGATTCTTTCCCGTATCACTTTGTGGGGTTCTTTGTTCCTTGCCGTCATTGCCATCACCCCAGATTTATTGGTGAAGCTGACCAGTGTAACCACCTTCTATTTCGGTGGAACTGGAATCTTGATCATTGTGGGAGTAGCCATTGAAACGGTCCGACAAGTCGAAGCCCAGCTTCTGATGAGACACTACGAAGGATTTATAAAAAAATAGGCCGAAAAAAGGGGATTCGAAGAACGATGCATATCGTCTTATTGGGACTACCAGGGGCAGGAAAAGGCACTCAGGCCAAGATGATCGAGCAAGAGTTTGATCTACCCCAGATCTCTACGGGAGATATTATTCGTTTAGCCTTGAAAGAACAAACTGAATGGGGAAAAAAAGCAGAAGATTTTGTCAAAGCGGGAAAGCTGGTTCCGGATGAGGTGGTCATTGGTCTTATTGAAGAACGCCTGTCCGCGGATCGTCATCCGAAAGGTTTTATGCTTGATGGGTTTCCTCGTACTCTGGTTCAAGCAGAAGCTCTGGATCGTTTTCTTCTCTCGCTGGGCATCCGGCTCGATATGGTTCTCTATTTTGATGTTGACCGGGAGGAAGTGGTTAAGCGACTTTCGTCCCGTCGTATCTGTGAGCGGTGCCAGACTCCCTACAATGTTATGTCCAAATTACCGAAAAAAGATGATATTTGTGATCTTTGTGGGGGACGGGTTATTCAACGATCCGATGATCGACCGGAAGTGGTTCTTCAACGGTTAGAAACCTACGATCATCAGACCAAACCATTGATCGATTATTATTCCCTAAAAAATATTGTGAAGGTCATTCCATCGCGCGGTGATATCCAGGACGTATACCGCGAGGTACAAGCTGTTTTGAGGTTATTGGAAAAATGAGTATTTTTGTGGAAGAAAGAGACATCAGGCGTCTCCGTCAAAGTGGAAGAATTTTGGCTTCCGTTCTCCAGGAAATCAAACAATATATTCTTCCCGGCATGAAAACTAAAATCATTGACGAGATTGCAGAAGACTTGATCCAGAAAAACGGAGCGATACCCGCTTTCAAGGGATATCGGGGGTACCCGGCATCGTTATGTATATCCATCAATGAGCAGGTGGTCCATGGAATCCCCGGGGATCGGGTTATTGAAGAAGGGGACCTGGTTAGCATCGATGCCGGGGTTGATTTTGAAGGATTTTTTTCTGATTCTGCGTATAGCGTAGTAGCCGGCGATCATAATGTTGTGGCAGAGCGAATCGTTGATGTGGCTCAAAAGTCTTTGTTGGAAGGGATCAAACACGCCATTCCGGGAAACAAGATCGGAGACATTTCCTTTGCCATTGAAAAGGAAGTGAAGAACGCGGGGTATTCGGTAGTCCGCGATTTTGTGGGACATGGTCTGGGACGAACCCTTCACGAAGAACCCCAGATTCCAAACTATGGAAGGAAAAATGAGGGACCTTTCATCAAAAAGGGAATGGTTTTGGCTATCGAACCCATGGTCAATGAAAAAAGCTTTCGGGTTTCCATTCTTGATGATGGTTGGACAGTCGTAACCGAGGATGGAGGTCTTTCCGCACATTATGAGCATACCGTGTTGATTACAGACCACGGACCCGAAATTTTGACCCTATGGACAAGAGGGGATGATGAAGGCGAATGACAAAAGATGAGTTCATCGAAGTCATTGGAACGGTCGTTGAACCTTTACCAAATGCTATGTTCAGAGTAGAATTGGAAACCGGCAAAGTGATCCTGGCCCACATTTCCGGAAAAATGAGAATGCACTACATTCGAATTTTACCAGGGGATAAGGTCACGGTTCAGATATCAAAATATGATTCCACCAAGGGTCGTATCACCTATCGGCATAAGTAACGCCGCCGCTTGAATTTCCAATAGGGAGGTATTACAATGAAAGTCCGCGCATCGGTAAAACCGAGGTGTGAAAAGTGTAAAGTTATTCGCCGCAAGGGAAGAGTAGTCATTATTTGTTCGAACCCAAGACATAAACAAAGGCAGGGTTAGGAGGTTTTTCTATGGCACGTATTGCTGGTGTCGATTTACCGGGTAGTAAGCGGATAGAAGTTGCTTTGACGTATATTTATGGTATCGGAAATTATTTATCTCGGAAAATTTTGGAAGAAACCAACATTAATCTCGATACTCGCTTTAAAGATTTAACCGATGAGCAAATCAGTAAAATTCAAAAATCTTTGGAAAAATATCCCGTGGAAGGGGAACTGCGCTCACAGATTTCTCAAAACATTAAACGACTCATCTCCATTGGTTCCTATCGGGGTATTCGTCATCGGAGAGGTTTGCCGGTGAGGGGTCAGAGGACTCGTACGAATGCCAGGTGCAGAAAGGGGTCTCGCAAGACCGTTGGTGTTGGCCGGAAGAAGGTCTAAGAACCGACATGGTTGTTTACTGATATTTTTCTTTTTTAAATTTTTAATTCTACGCTGTAGGCTGGTGTTTTAGAGTAGAGAAGGAGGTTTAGATCGCTTTGATTAAAAAGGGAAAGGCAAAACGAAGAGAAAAAAAGGTCGTACGCGAAGGCGTCGCCCATATAAAATCAACCTTTAACAACACGGTAGTTTCCATTTCTGACCGGCAGGGAAACGTTATTTCCTGGGCAACGTCCGGGGGAAGTGGTTTCAAAGGAACCAAGAAGGGAACTCCCTTTGCCGCCCAGCTTGCAGCAGAAACAGCGGCGAAAAAGGCCATGGATCAAGGATTGAGGGAGATTGAAGTCTTGGTCAAGGGTCCCGGTTCAGGACGGGAAACGGCCATTCGATCCCTGCAAGCGACTGGTCTGGTGATCAAGTCGATCAAAGATGTAACCCCGATTCCACACAATGGTTGCCGGGCGCCGAAACAGAGAAGGGTATAAAGAGGAGGAACCATTTATGTCGAGATATACCGATGCCAAATGCAGACTATGCCGCAGACAGGGAGTCAAGCTCATGCTCAAAGGTCCCCGTTGTCTGACAAGTAAGTGTGCTTTTGAAAAGCGGCCGTTCGTTCCGGGAATTCATCGAACGACCCGTAAACGTCTTTCTGGTTATGGAGTACAATTAAGGGAAAAACAGAAATTACGCTTCATTTATGGAATTGGAGAGAGACAGTTCCAAAACTATTTTGAAAAAGCCAACCGAATTCCCGGTGTAACGGGAGATAACTTCCTTTCTTTGCTGGAAAGACGATTGGATAATGTGGTTTTCCGCATGGGAATTGCTGATTCGAGAAGCGATGCCCGACAAATGGTTTTACACGGTCATTTCAAAGTAAACGAAAAAGCAGTCAATATCCCCTCTTATATTCTTTTCGCCGGAGATTCTATCGAAGTGTCCAACCGGGGAAAAGAGAATAAAAAGATTAAAGAAATCATTGATGAGAAAGCACAGCTGAACCCCCCTTCCTGGTTAGAAGTCAATCCGGAGAGACTGAAGGCAACTGTGGTGCGGGAACCCAAGAGGGAGGACATTGACTACCAGATCCAGGAGCAATTGATTGTTGAGTTTTACTCCAAGTAAATTTGAGGTGTCTGACAATGCCAGATCTTAAGGAAATAATGGAATTCAATGTGGTGGAGCTGAAGGAAGATCGAACGACCAGGATGCAATATGGGAAGTTTTCCATAGAACCTCTGAAGTCGGGATGGGGTGTAACCATCGGAAACGCCCTGCGGAGGGTGTTGCTCTCTTCGATCGAGGGCTCTGCCGTCACCGCAGTCGAGGTCGAGAATGCTATTCATGAGTTCTCCTCGCTTCCCGGTCGATCATTACCTGGCATCCCTGAATAAGGATGGGCACCTTACACTGAAAATGTTTGTAAATAAGGGGAAAGGATATCAGGAGCCGGCCGAAAAAGCGTATCATGATTATAAGACGATTCTGATTGATGTCTTTTTCACCCCGGTTCGTAAGGTGAATTATAGTGTTCTTGATACCCGGGTTGGTCAGTTCACCAATTATGATAAATTGATTCTGGAAATCTGGACCAATGGAGCGGTTGCTCCCCAGGAATCTCTTCGCAGTGCTCTCGAACTCCTCGTTGACGAACTGTCGTACATTTTTGATCTTATCAAGGAAAGTACTCAGGTCGAAATTCCAGTAACGGTCGAAGTTACGCTCGACGGGCTCAGCCCTGATGATCGACCCATCGAAGAGCTTGAACTTTCAGTCCGGGCTTATAATTGTCTCAAAAGAGCACGCGTCAACACCCTGAAGGAACTTCTGGAAATCATCAATCAACGACCAGAGGATTTAAAAAAAATCAAGAATCTTGGTCAAAAGACATACGAAGAAATTGTGGAAAAAGTGGAAAAATTAGGATACGAACTGAATAAAGTTGATTTGAATGAGGTGAACAATTCATGAGACATAGAATGAAAAGAGGGAAGTTAGGGAGAACCACTTCCCACAAAGAATGCATGATGTCCAATCTCCTGATTTCCCTCATCAAACAGGGAAAACTGGAGACGACCGAAACCAAAGCCAAGTGCCTGAAGCCCCTTTTTGAAAAGATTGTTTCGAAAACAATCAAAGGGGGGAATTCTTCCATGATCGAAATCATCAGTTGGGTTAGAGACAAGGAAGCGTTTAAAATCCTCAATCGGAGCATTGCTCCTCATCTACGAGATCGGAAGGGTGGATACTGTCGTTTAATAAAAACCGGTTTTCGGAGAGGTGATGGTGCCCCTTTGGTACTGGTAGAAGTTCTTTCGGAGTAAACAACCATTCCAGTGGTTGAGTAGTGGAAAAGCATCCTTTTTCCGAAGCTGGATGGTGGTTTGTTTCTTGGTTTTTTTCTATTATTTGTCTTATACCGTAGCCGGTATTTTGAGAGCTGTTTTTTCTTCCCCTGTGCCAGCCAGCTGAAGAGCTGGCTTTTTTTATGTTCGGAGGATGATTTTTCTGATGGAGTGGAGAACCTGGTGTGATTGAATTTGAGCAGGTCAGTTACTGGTATTCTGATGTCGAGAGTCTCCTGGAAATAAAAGATGAGGTACTCAATAGCGTTTCGGTAGTTATCCAAAAAGGAGAATTCGTGGTTTTACTCGGGCGGAATGGTTCCGGAAAATCGACGCTGGCAAAACACTGTAATGGTCTCCTGATTCCCAAACGGGGGAAGGTCACCATTGATGGTCTCAATACGATGCAGGCAGAAAATCTTTGGGAAATCAGGCAAAAAGTGGGCCTGGTATTTCAAAATCCCGATAATCAAATCATTGCCACCACGGTGGAAGAAGACGTGGCATTCGGACCAGAAAATCTTGGCCTTCCGATGGAGGAGATCCGTCGCCGATTGGAAGAAGCCCTTTCTATTGTTGATATGCAGGATTTTCGCCGAAAAGAACCTCATCTGCTTTCCGGAGGTCAGAAACAGAGAGTGGCCATTGCCGGCGTTCTGGCGATGCATCCGGAATATCTGGTGCTGGATGAAGCCACTTCCATGTTGGACCCGGAAGGGAGAGGGGAAATCATATCACTCGTTTCCCGACTCAAAGGTTCTATTACTGTTTTTCATATCACCCATTATATCGAGGAAGCCGTCAATGCTGATCGGGTAATGGTTATGGATGAAGGTCGAATGGTAGCCCAGGGTACCCCCCGGGAGATTTTTAATCTTCGGGACCAAATTGTTACCTGGGGATTAGAGCTTCCCCAGGTAACCGAAACCGCCTGGTTGCTCCGGGAAAAATATCCGCACCTTTTTCCCACCCTTCCGGTGAGTGAGACTGAACTGGTGGATGCCTTGTGTTTATCGTCTTAGACCATGTATCATTCTCTTATCTTGCGCATACCCCTTTTGAAATTTCCGCTTTAGTTGATGTCAATTGTGCGATCGACCGGGGTGAATCGGTAGGAATCATCGGTCGGACCGGTTGTGGAAAATCCACCCTGACCCAGCATTTCAATGCCCTTCTTTTTCCTGATGCTGGAAAAGTCCTCATTGATGGAAGTGAGATCAGGAAAAAGAGTGCTCCCCTGAAAGAAGTTCGCCAAAAAATCGGTCTGGTTTTTCAGTATCCGGAACATCAGATATTTGAAGAGACGGTTTTTGGCGAAGTCTCGTTCGGTCCCCGGAATATGGGTATGGGGGAAGGGGAGCTGGAAAGAACCGTTCGCTGGGCACTGGACATGGTGGGATTGGATTTTGAAACGTTGAAAGAGAAGAACCCGTTCGAGCTCAGTGGCGGTCAAATGAGACGGGTTGCCATTGCCAGCATTCTCTCGATGCGTCCCCAAGCATTGGTTCTTGATGAACCCACCGCTGGTCTTGATCCGGAAGGAAAAAAGATGATTTTCGGGAAACTCAAGACCTTACGTGACGAATGGGGGACCACGCTGGTTATTGTTTCCCATAGTATGGAAGACCTGGCTCAGATTGCTCAGCGTATCATCATCATGGATCAGGGAAAAATCGTTCTTGAGGGACCGATCCGGGAAATTTTTTCTCAGGTAGAAAAGCTCGAATGGTATGGGGTTCGTCCGCCTGCCACTGCCCGGATAGCAGCTGAATTCCGAAAAAGAGGGTACGATCTGGACTGTACGGTCCTTACTCCCCAGGAGCTCGCCAAGGAAATAGAAGATAAAATAATACAACGGAGAAAAGGATAAAATGCTGGGGAAAAGTATAGTCCTTGGTCAGTTCATACCCATTGAATCTCCCATTCATAGTCTGGATCCCCGAGTGAAAATTATTTTAGCCGGGGTTTTGATTTTTATCCTTTTTATCGTTCAGGATTGGTTCTCATTTCTTTTCTTGGGTATTTTCATCTTTGGTCTGACACTGACAGCACATATCCCCACTGGATATTTACTCAAAAGTTTGAAACCCATCCTTTTTCTTCTGGTTTTTACTTTGGTTTTGCAAATTTTCTTCACTCCCGGAGAGGTGATCTGGGAATATGGAATTCTTCGTATTTCCCGGGAGGGATTCGTTCGGGGACTCTTTATCATCGTTCGTCTCTGTTTACTGATTCTTGCCACCTCCCTCCTGACATTAACCACCACTCCGGTGGAACTCACTGATGGATTGGAATATCTGATGAATCCCTTCAAACGATGGGGCTTTCCTGCTCATGAACTGGCAATGATGATGACGATAGCCATTCGGTTCATTCCCACGCTTTTAGAGGAAGCGGATCGGATCATGAAAGCACAAGAAGCGAGAGGGGCAAATTTTGAAACCGGTAGTATTATTCAAAGAGCAAAGAATCTCATTCCTCTCCTGGTACCTCTTTTCATCAATTCTTTTAAAAGGGCTGATGATCTGGCAATTGCCATGGAATCTCGTTGCTACCGGGGGGGAATCGGCCGTACCCGTCTCCGGGTTTTACAGCTGAAACAATCTGATTACCGGTTCCTTTTTCTCTCTCTCGCTTTTATTACCTTTGTCACTTTTTCTTCTTTTTTTCTCTGGTGAATAAGGTGCGGAATATTCTCCTGCTCATGGAATACGATGGTACAGAATACTCGGGATGGCAAATTCAGCCGGACCGAAAAAGTATTCAAGATGTAATAGAAAAGACCCTATCTGACATTTTGTGTCATCCCATCAAAGTTCGTGCCTCCGGAAGAACAGATGCCGGTGTTCATGCCCTCGGTCAGGTGGTCAATTTTCCTACTTGTTCTGCGCTTCCTCTGGAGATTATCCAGAGGGCCGTGAATGCGTTACTTCCCCATGACATAAGGATTCTTCACCTGCAGGAAGTATCAATGGATTTCGATGCCCGGAAATCTGCCATCCGGAAAAAATATGTCTATTATCTGTATTGTGGTCTCCATTTTCCGGTATTTTTCCGTCATTACGTCACTTATGGTGGCAGGCGATCGATCAATCTTCCTCTGCTTTCTGAGGCCTTGGGAATTTTTACCGGGATACATGATTTTACTTCTTTTAGTGCCTCGGGAAGTTCCTCTTCAGACGATCCGGTGCGGGAAATGACAGAATGTACCGTCCAACAGCAGGGGAAGGGGTTGCTCTGCTTCAGCCTGGAAGGGTCTGGTTTTTTGTATAAAATGGTGAGAATAATTTTGGGTGAAGTATGGATGGTGCATAACGGAAAAAGATCCCTCAATGATCTGGTATGGGGTTTAAACCATCCTGGCCGGACGGTGAATCGGTATTGTATGCCTCCCCAGGGTCTCTATTTAGTTCACCTGGTTTATCCCGGCATCGCTATCTGCCGTGACACAAGAAGAGATTGGAGTCTTTTTCCCGTGTAGTTTACGGTGGACAATCAATTCCTCTTTTTTTTTCCTGATGGCCTGACTGGCCTAAATTTTTTAATAAAAATCCTTCCCGATATGGTGTCAACGTTCCGTGACAATATCACAGAATAATCACAAGATTAAAAGGCAATAGTTGATTTAAAGAGAACAATCAGGTATACCGTTAAGGTGATGTCTAAAAAATCTCTTTTTAGGTAATATACTAAATAAAGTAGAAAAGATTAATTTAAAATTTAATATCAACGATCTATTTAATATTTAGGAGATAAAAGAAAAAGATGTTGAAGAAAAAGTATTTGTTATTTTTTAGTTTGCTCCTCCTGGGGTTTTTCCTGTTCACCTCTTGTTTACCAAGGCCTCCCGTCACCGAGGGTATACTCAAAGGACGAGTGATGGTACCGGAAGAGTTATCACAGGCAAAACAGTTGACCGGTCAAGCCCTTGTTAATGCCCTGTTTAACATCATTGATCCGATTACCGGCAATATCATTGCCACCACCACCACCGATGCTAACGGCTACTACCGGGGGTTGGTCCTCCCGGGTGGTCCTTACCTCTTGCAGGTGGTAAAGGAGGGGATGAAAGTACAACAGGTCACTCCTCCGGTAGAAGTAGGAAAAGAGTATGACC
>JAPLGF010000065.1 GCA_026390275.1 Candidatus Atribacteria bacterium | reverse complement strand
AATTATTGTATATTCCTAATAAAACCGATCACTGTTTAATAATTTTATCTTTTAGTGGTTCTTCATTTGCACCAAGGGGGATGGATCCTTGATTTATCAATGGGTCTCACCTTTTAGGGAATTCTTTCGTCATACGTCACTACCTTCCTGATGAGACCCATTGCGGCAATTACCTTTCTTCTTCCGGTCCGATTTATTTAATGGCACCGAAAGTGAGACCCCTGACCAGATTTTTCTGGATAAATGCGTAAAATATGATGAGTGGAACCAATAAAATAGTAACCGAAGCGCTCATCTGTCCCCATTGAACACCGCGATCGGTGACCAGGGCAGCGATGGCAAGCGGAACGGTTTTGCTTTTGATGCTGGTTAAAACCAGCGCAAAAATAAACTCATTAATTGAGAGAACAAAGATAAAAATTGCAGTTGAAACCAGCCCGGCAATGCTCAAAGGAAGAACGATTTTACGAAATACCCCAAATATCGAGCAACCATCGACCAGAGCCGCTTCTTCAATTTCTCGGGGTATATCGGCGAAAAATCCGCGCATAATCCAGACCACATAAGGAATATTAAAACTGGCGTAGAGGGCAATTAAAATGGTATAGGTATCGAGCAAACCTAAATTGGATGCAATGAGATATATTGGTATAACACTGGCCACTGGAGGCAACATCCGGGTAGAAAGGATCCAAAAAGCGATGTCTTCCCTTCTCTTTATTCTAAAACGGGAAAAGCTATAGGCAGCCAAAGTACCAAACACGATAGCCACCGAACAAGCAATACTACTAATAAACAAACTATTGGAAAAAAATTGCATGATATAACTGTTTTGAATAATATCCCGGTAGTTGAAAAGGGTGGGTTTGAAAAAAAAGACGGGCTTCATGGTATGTATTAATTGTTGATCTTTAAATGAGGTCATGATGGTCCATACGATCGGCGTGAGAAAAAAAACCAGAACCACCAAGTATCCTAGCCAGACCCAGGCATGAGTGGAACGTTTTTTCATGTTGATTTTTCCTTTCACCATTGCCAAACCATCCATCCTCCCCTATTCTATCAACCTTCCCAAACCTTTTTTAATGAATTCACAAATAGATTGGCGATAATAATTGTGATTATAAGCAAAACATAGGATAATGCAGCTCCATATCCCATTTGGAAGAGTTTGAAACTCACCCTATAGACGAACATACTGGCAGTTTCAGTGGATGCACCCGGACCCCCAAAGGTCAAGGTATAAATCATGTCATAGATGCGAAACGCATCCATGGTCCTTAACAAGATGGTAATAATGATGATTGGCTTCAATAAAGGAAGGGTCAGGTATTTGAAAGTTTGCCAGCTGGTAGCGCCATCGATGGTAACTGCTTCAAAAGGTTCGACCGGAAGTGAGCGTAATCCGCTATAACAGAGTAAAATCACAAAAGGAGTCCATTGCCAGGCATCAGCCAGGGCAACCCCAAATATTGCATATTTATAATTCCCCACTATATTGACACCCTGACTGATATGCAAAAGACGAAGAACCTGGTTGATCAAACCCATATCATAATTAAATAAGAATCTCCACTGCAACCCCACGATGATCGGGGTGACCATCATCGGGATAACAACCAGGGTTCGGACGATCTTGCTTCCCCGAACGTCCTTATTTAAAAGCATGGCAATTGACAACCCAGCAATAAATTCGATTGGGATGGCGATCAACATGAAAAGAATCGTTACTCTGAGAGCCTTTAGAAATTGAATATCTTTAAAGACATCAAGGTAGTTTTGAAAACCGACGAATTGTCTTCCCAATGTAAATTTTTTCAAGTCAAAAGAATGGAAACTTAAATTTAAGGAATAAATGAGGGGATACACCACAATACAAATTAAAAGAACTAAGGTTGGTATTAAGAGAATATAGGGATACAATTTTTTTTGAGTACGCAAATTGATTGCCATAGACCATGGTCACTCCAAGCTTTTTAAGATCAACAAAACTTTTACAGGGGAAATTGCCTACAGGGGAAGATAGCAACTTCCCCTGTAGAGAAACCCTCAATTATTTTTTATAGTAACCGGCTTTATCCAATACACTCTCAAAAGCTTTGGCAGCAATATCCAAAGCATCTTTAGCTGATAATTCCCCAGCGATAGCTTGGGAAAGCGGAACCATAAGGGCCTCTTCAAGATCTCTGCCTTCTGGTCCATCAAAGAAGAGTTTGGCTCCAGCTAAAGTTTCGACGATGGTCGGTACGGCAGGATTCACCTTGATGAGTTCAGCATTGGAAGCCATGGAAATACGGGAAGCATGAGCTCTTCCATGAATCTGCCAATCGGTGACAATTTCTTTGCTGGTGAGCCAGAGCACGACCCAAGCAGCGGCGTCTTTATTTTTCGAGTAATTCGCTACACCCAATGACCAACCACCCATACAAGCGGTGTAGAGACGGGTGACACCTTGGGCTTTAATCGGGAACAAGCCATAACTCATTTTCCCTTTGACTTTAGAATCAGCCATTTCTAATGCTTGGGTAATACCACTGGCTTCAATACCCATGGCTACTCTACCCTCTTTGGCGGCTCCGTAATGTTCGAATTCTCCAAAATTACCGATATCGGGAGGACCGAATTTTACAAGTTCCAGCAGGAAATTAAGCGAATCGACACCAGCCTGGCTATTAATAACTGGTTTTAAATTTTTGTCAAAAACATCTCCACCAGCTGAGAACAATATCGGTATCCAGGCCAGGTTCATGCTTCCACCCCGACGCCCTGGGAATGCAAAACCATACATTTCTCCCGCTTTAAAGGTTTTAGCAGCAAAGGCTTTGGCATCATCCCAGGTTTGAGGAGCAGCCATTCCCGTTTCCTGGACTAAATCATTACGGAAATAAAATACTCGGGAATCGGGCTGATAGGGGAACCAGTAAATGTCTTTTCCTGGATTCCAGACTTTCCAAATACCAGGAATGATATCGTCGATTTCTGGATTGGGGAAACCCTCTTTCCCGATATAGGCATTGAGCGGTTCTCCGAAGGCAACATATTGTCGTGACCACTCAGTGCAGGGGTTAATAATGTCGAATGTTTTTGCTCCAGTGGCATCCATAAGTTGTTTGGAATTGAGTTCTTCATATGGAACCTGATCAACGATCAGTTTAATTCCAGTTTCCTTTTCCAATCGGGGAGCGAGATCGGTGGCAAGATACTTACTGTCTTCGGTTGAAACGATGGCAACCCGAAGAGTAACCCCTTCAAAGGGCTTACTCTGAGCAAATACAAAGTTAACCGATACAAAAACCATCAGTGTAACCAGTAATAAAATTCCCAGGCTTTTTTTCATTCATGACCCTCCTAAATGAATTCTAAAAAATTGATAAATAATAAATTACTGATAGATATTACTTTTGTTATAATTTATACCCTATTTTCACCCCCTTATTTACAATACTTCATTATCTTTAAAGCATTATAACACAAATTTAAGTAGAGTCCCCATATGTAATGGTGTAAATAGAAAGAGCCATTTTCAAAAACCTCGGTTAGAATGTAGTTTGCAAACA
>JAPLGF010000319.1 GCA_026390275.1 Candidatus Atribacteria bacterium | reverse complement strand
ATGGGGATCGAAGCCATTTACCCCAAACCCAGTTTGAGCGCCAATCAATCGGAGCATATCATCTATCCCTATCTATTAAGGAATTTTGTCCCCAGTTATTCAAACCAAGTCTGGGTGGCCGATATCACCTCTATCCGTATGCACCAGGGTTTCCGGTATCTGATTCGAACTAAATATTCAAATATTCTGGTTCTTTCTCCAAATGAGTGGGTAAGGCAGTGTGAGGGTAACAAGGTCTCTGGGATCAGTGGCTTTCCTGGGACCGCCGCACCCCAGTGCGGCTCCTGTTCTCATGGATCCGCTGCGCCGCATCGTTCTTCCACGATGATGTGATCTTCCTCCAAGAGAACCCCCCTCAAGCGGTTCGACGAGACCCCCTGGCAGGGTGTAGACAGGTGTAGACAGCCCCCGGCAGGGTGTTCTGTGACATGCTGCCGCAGGCTGTTCAGTATCGAAGCGGGGCAGATAGCCACGGGAGCACTACATTCGGAGTGGTTGCTCTCCAGGGCGGTTGTCTTCCCTCTTGTCACTGCAGATGCCGCACTGGGGTGCGGCGGTCCCAGGAAAGCCAATGATCCCAGAGACCTTGTTACCCTCAGACTGCCTTACCCACTCATTTTAAGAAAGAACCTTAAAAGTACAGCAGTTTGGTGTGGTTATTCTGTGATATTGTCACCCTTAAACTATTCTGTAAAAATGTCACCATGAGAAAGGAACAATATCATATGACCCAAAAAGAGCTTCACCGAGCTTTTATCCGAACGGGAACAGATTCCCCTCAGTCGCTCAACGGGGTATCGGATTCTTACTCAAGCTGGAATCAAGAGCCCCAATGATAACTTGATGCCAGGCACCGCACCTGTCGACATGTTGACTTTTTTCGTCGGGTGTGTTTATATATTCAAAACTTAAATAGCAACAACGCGTTGATGAGGGCGAGTAGCTTTTTAAAGGCGGCCAAAGAGAGCCAGGAACTGGTGGGAACCTGGTGCCGAAGAATAAGTGAATGGACCTCGGAGCAGTTCCTCGAAAGCCGGAGGTGAGTAGATGGAACCGGAACTTCACCGATAAAAGAAGCAGGGTATCGGAGTGATCCTGTACCTGGATGAGTGAACGGTATTTTACCGTTAAAAAGAGTGGTACCGCGGATAAGGCCTTCGTCTCTTGGGACGAAGGCCTTTTTTGTTTGGAGGGATTGACATCAGAGACCTTAATCCGGACATAACCATATTTAATGAACTTTCCCAGCAGGGATATCATTACATCCCAATCTTTGCCGAAAAACTGGAGGATCGGCTCACTCCGGTTTCACTTTTTGAAAAGTTCAGGAAACGGAAACCGGTGATCCTCTTAGAAAGTGCGGAGAAAGGAGAGGTTTGGGGACGGTATTCGTTTCTCATTTTTAATACCGAGAGTGAAGTACGTATCACTGGTTTTGACGATATCATCGGTCCTCTGGAAAAAAGGTTCCCCCAGTTTTCTGTATATCCCGTGCCGGATATTCCCTTTCTCGGAGGGGCAGTTGGATTTTTGAGTTATGATGCGATCAAAACCTGGGAAAGAACCATTCCTTCTCAACCCGTTGATTTTCCTCTGGCCTATTTCGTTCAGGTCCGGCGTTTTCTTTACATCGATCATTTAAAACACACGGTGGGTGCTCTGTTTCTTGCCCAGACGGGAAATCGTGAGGATTACGAACAGGCCGAGGAGTGGATTCAGGATGTTTTTCGGGAAATTGAGACCAAGGACAATTTTCCAGACAGTCATTTTTCTCTTCAACACCAGTTTACGTCCAACTTCAGCCAGGAAGAGTTTATGGAAGGTGTCCAGAAGATCAAAGACCTGATCGAGAACGGTCATGCTTCCCAGGTCGTCCTCTCTCAACGTTTCTCGGTTCCCTTTGAGGGGGATCCTTTTCTTCCCTATCGGTATCTGCGTTCCTTGAATCCCTCCCCCTATCTATTCTTTCTGGATGCCGGTGATTTCCAGATGGCCGGATCTTCACCGGAGATGCTGGTGAAACTGGAAGGAAAAAAGTTGACCACCAAACCTATTGCCGGGACAAGGAGACGGATTCCAGGTATCCCGGAGAAGGATATTATGGAAGATCTTCTGGGGGATGAAAAGGAAAACGCCGAACATGTCATGCTTCTGGATCTGGGAAGGAACGATATCGGCCGGGTATGTAAACCAGGAACGGTAGTAGTAGAGAAACTTATGACCATAGAGAGATATTCTCATGTGTTCCACATCGTTTCTCAGGTTTCGGGGGAAATCCAAGAATTCTACAATCCCTGGAGAGCCTTGCAGGCCTGTTTCCCTGCCGGGACAGTGAGTGGCGCCCCGAAAGTTCGCGCCATGCAGATCATCGACGAGCTGGAACCAGCATCCCGGGGTCCCTACGCTGGTGCATTGGGGTATGTGGGGATCAACGGGTCGATGGACACCTGTATTGTAATTCGGAGTATTTTTTTTAAGGACGGTATCGCGTCGGTGCAGGCCGGAGCAGGAATTGTGTATGATTCCATTCCTGCCAGTGAGTACGAGGAAACCCAAAGCAAGGCAGAAGCCCTGCTTTGCGCATTACAAATGGCAGAAAGGAGATAAGGCCATGATGTTGGTGTTGGACAATTATGATTCGTTCACCTATAACCTGGTACAGTACCTGGGAGAGCTCTCGCGAGAAAAAATCATGGTTTACCGCAATGATGCCATCACTCCCGAAGAAGTGGAAAAGCTCCATCCGGATCGGATCGTCATTTCCCCTGGGCCCAAAGATCCCACCGATGTGGGAATCTGTAATGAAGTGATTTCCCGTTTCTCTCCTACTACTCCCCTTTTAGGGGTGTGTCTTTGGCCATCAATGTATCGGTCATGTCTTTGGGGCTCAAATCATTAAGGCCCAAAAACCCTGTCACGGCAAGAAATCCCGTATCCACCTCCTTCCCTCCCGTCTGTTCCAAGGTCTCCCTGACGAAATCACTGTTGGCCGCTATCATTCGCTCGTTGTTCATCCCCAGACCCTTCCCTCCGCACTCCAGATCACTGCCTGGACCGAAGAAGGAGAAATCATGGCCCTGGAACATACCCACTACCCTCTATTCGGAGTTCAGTTCCATCCGGAATCAATTCTGACTCCCCAGGGAAAAACTATCCTGGCCAACTTCTTGGAGGTGAAACGTCCATGAAGAGAGAAGCTCATGAAATCCTCAATGATCTCTGTGCCGGGAATCATTTCAGTTTCGATGGGGCGGGTGAGTTCATGGAACAGGTGATGGATGGACAGTTCACTCCCTCTCAAACTGGAGCCATGCTCTGTGCTCTTCGCCTCAAAGGAGAAACTCCAGATGAAATTGCCGGATTTGCCTTAGCGATGAGGGAGAAAGCTATCCCCTTCCCGCTGGAAAGTAATGTTCAGGTAATGGATAACTGTGGAACCGGTGGGGACAAAAAAAAGACGTTTAACATTTCCACTTCCGCCGCTCTTCTCGCCTGTGCCCTGGGACTAAAAATTGTCAAACACGGGAACCGTTCTGTTTCCAGTCTCTCAGGTAGTGCCGACTTTTTGGAGGCACTGGGTATCCGGATCGATCTACCGCCAGAGAACATGAAAAAACTGTTTGAAGAAACAGGCTTTGCTTTTCTCTATGCACCCCTCTACCATCCTGCGATGAAAGCAGTCCAGCAGGTTCGAAGGGAACTGGGTATCCGGACCATCTTCAATATCCTCGGTCCCCTCACCAATCCGGCACTCGTCAGTTACAAAATGATTGGGGTCTATGATGAGTTACTCGTTCTTCCCCTAGCTCAGGCCCTGGCAAAAATGGGAGTTTGTCGAGGGCTGGTGTATTGGGGACAGCCGGGAATGGATGAGATCAGTCTTTCTGGTACCACAAAGATGGCGTTTGTAGAAAAGGATACTGTTCGAACTTTCGATTTTCATCCGGAAGAGCTTCATTTCGCCCAAAAACCCTGGGAAGAACTGAGAGGAGGAACTCCTCAAGAAAATGCCCATCTTTTTGATTCTCTTTTGCAGGGAACAAATAAAGGGACTATCCGGGAATCCATGGTCTTGAATACGGCTTTCCTGGCCTGGGTCAGCGATCCCAGTAAAAATCTCGAGGACATCGTCCAGGAAGTAGAAGGGGTGATTGATTCGGGGAAGGCGCTCCAAAAAATGAAACAGTTGGTGAGGGAAAGCCAACGAATCACTTCTCGATGAGGATGAGGGACATGGAGAATATCCTGGAGAAAATCCTGTATGAAAAAAAGAGACGGTTGATGGGAGAAAAGCAACTGAATCTTCAAGAAAAGCTGGAGATCATTTCCAATAAAAAGAGGATAACCAATACCTTTGCCCGAATAATGAAGAAAAATCGGGAACCATTGATCATTGCCGAGATAAAGTATGCCTCGCCCTCTCGGGGAAAAATTCTGGGAGAAAGAGACCCAGTTTTGCTTCTGGATAGTTATAGTCAAGGAGGTGCTTCCGCTATCTCGGTGGTAACCGAAGAACAGTATTTTAATGGGAACGTACATCTTCTCAGTCAAGTGGTGGGAAATACTTCTCTCCCGGTTTTAAGAAAAGACTTTGTTCTGGAAGATATTCAAATTTATGAATCGGCGTGTTTTGGAGCAAGCGCCCTTCTCCTGATAGCCCGGATCATTTCGAAGAAAAGACTGAAAAACTTTATTCTTTTATGTGAACTGCTGAATATCGTTCCTCTGGTGGAAGTTCATGAGGAGAATGACCTGGAGAAGGCTTTGAATGCCGGAGCGAAGTGCATTGGGATCAACAATCGGGATCTCACCACCTTTCAGGTCTCTATCGAGAATACCCTTCGACTCTTGAAGTATGTTCCGAATGAAGTAACGGTGGTGAGTGAAAGTGGAATAAAAAACCGGAGGGATATCGAATACCTGATGGCACACGGAGTGGAACACTTTCTCATCGGGGAGAGTCTTCTTCTGGATCCGAATCCCGCTCGAAAAATTCAGGAATTGAGAGGTGAAGTGGAAGTTGGTATGTATTAAAGTGTGCGGAATAACCCGGAAGGAAGATGCCCGCGTTTTATCTATGATGCCGATTTGGGCCATGGGTTTTATCCAGGTTGAGGCCAGCCCGCGCTATATCCGCCCCGAAATGGCGAAAGAAATCATCCGTACGCTCCCCACCCACATCGTCCCGGTGGGAGTTTTTCAGAATGAGAACATTCATGAGATCAAATGCCTCAAGGCATATTGCGGGTTTCAGTTGGTTCAACTTCATGGGGAAGAAAGCCCTTCCTTGTGCTCTCAACTTCGCGGAGGGGTGATCCGAGCATTCGGTGTAGGAGAAAAGTTTGATGGAAAAGCACTGCCTGATTTTTTTCCGGTTGTGGACTATCTGCTGTTTGATACGCAGGTGAGAGGAAAAAGCGGCGGAACGGGCCGTCCATTCCCCTGGAACACCCTTCAAGACATTGATATGCAGGGAAAACCCTTCATTATTGCCGGAGGGCTTTCTGAAAAGAATGTCTTCGATTGTCTTCGAGCCATTCACCCCTTTGCAGTGGATCTGAACAGCGGGGTGGAACTGTTTCCGGGTAAAAAAGACGTGGAGAAAATAAAAAACCTTCTCGACCGGATGGCATCTTGCTCCTCTAAATCACCCCTACTCTGAAAATACCGGGAGTCGTAGAATCCCATATACTGAATAATCCATCATGACTTGAGACCGGCAACATCTGGGATCCTCTTGAAATTATCTTTCTTCACCACCCAGTCTGATATGGGGGTCCCTCTCCGTGCAGGCCAGGCAGAAGTTTTCAAGATTATCCTCATATTCGGGGCCTCTGGGCACAAGGCTATTTCTGTGGTACAGTTAGGACAGTAACCGATGAAATGATGCGCCAGTACACTGAAAACCATCAGGAACAGGGTGATGATATTTTTCGAGTCACCGGCTGAGTTCACTTGGAACTCTTGAGTTGGCTTGAAGCCAAGGGATTTACCGCAGGCTTCAGCCCCAATCAGACTTTTAGTCCGAATAAGTAATCCACCTGCGGAAGCGGGTAGTTGTTTAGTATCTTGATAGGAGTATTTCCTTGGATTTTTTTCTTTATTCCGTTCTCGGAAAAATTGACTATGAAATGTCTCGCCATCTTCAGCTCCAACTACTTCAGGTAATTTATCAGCAAAACTTGCCCGGTATACTTCTTGTTCTCGAACATTCTCCCGTGTTTACCCTTGGAAAATCCGCGATCAGGAACCATCTTTTAGTCAGCGATGAAGTTTTAGAAAGAGAGGGTATACCCGTTTTTTCAATTGAACGGGGTGGAGACATCACCTTTCATGGACCTGGCCAAATTGTGGGTTACCCACTTGTCAACTTGTGGTTTTGGAAAAAAGATATTCATCTTTTCCTTCGTGCCCTGGAAGAGATGTTGATCCAATTTCTCCTTGATTATGGTTTAACCGCTTTTCGACTCCCTCCTCATACCGGAGTATGGGTCAACGAGCGTCATCCTGAAAAAATTGCCGCTATCGGGGTGGCAGTTAAAAAATGGATTACTTTTCATGGTTTTGCTCTTAATATTTCGACCGACCTGAAATATTTTTCTTATATTATTCCCTGCGGGATAAGAGATAAAGGGGTTATTTCTCTCGAGAAAGCCTGTAAAAAAACATTTTCTGATGGTGATCGTGAAGCCATGAAGAGAGATCTGGTGGATGATTTTTCTGGGGTGTTTGGTTTTCAAATGGTGGAAGTGAAAAACGAGATCCTGGCAAAATGGGCTTCAGGTGATGGTTCTTTTTCCCTCTCGTCCCTGGGAGA
>JAPLGF010000285.1 GCA_026390275.1 Candidatus Atribacteria bacterium | reverse complement strand
CACCCGTGGTAAAGAAGAAAATGAAGGGTGTTCATCAGAAGGATGAGGTCGTAACCTGTGGAATCGTTATTGTCGAATTGTTAAGAGGAATGAATGACGAAAGTTCGTTTAAACAACTCCAAGAATTGCTGAGGTCACTTTCGTGTCTCTCAATTGATAATCAGGCAATAAATAAAGCCTCTGAATGGGGTTTCCTATTAGACCGGAGAGGAAAAATTGTTCCCACTTCCGATCTTCTCATTGCCGCGGTATCTCTTCAAAAGGCTTTTCTGCTCCATTGTGATAAACATTTTGAAGCAATAGCCGAAATAGCTGATATTGAGCAGGAAAGGTTGAATGCATAAATCATCAACACTCATTCCTGAGTCTACCCTGAAAACGATGTTGATTCGTTGAGGTGTTGAGTTGGAAAAGACATCAACCTATACCTTAAAATGACCATCCATCACGGTTTCATCATGATTTTTATTCTGTTGGGTGTGAAATAGGTTTCTAATGCTTTTTCCATATCCATAATCGAAAAACGATGAGTGATGAGGGGAAGAACCTGGACCCGGTGAGAGGCAAGAAGATCGATAGCGCGTTGGTGAGTATGGGGATTGACGAAAGAGCCTCGCAGGGTGATTTCCTGATGAAAGATATCATAGGGATTAATAGGTATCGTTTTCTTCGGATCAGTGACACCAAACCATACCACCGTACCGCCTTTCTTCACCAATCCCAAAGACATTTCCATGGTTTCTCCAGTCCCCACGTTTTCAATCACCACATTTCCCCCACCCCGGGTATAATCCAGGGCTTTTTCCTGGACTTTCCCAGTACAGGGATCAATAATAATGTCTGCTCCCAGTTGTTTCGCCAACTTTCCCCTTTCGGCACTTGGTTCAATGACGATAAGCTGGCTTGCCCCGGATATCCGTGCCAACTGGATGAGAACCAACCCCATGGGACCTCCCCCGATAATCACCACCCGGTCTCCTACCCGGATTCCGGCCTGGTCTATCCCATGCACGGCACAGGCTACCGGTTCGGTGAATGCCGCTTCCTCTAAAGATAATTCTTCCGGAATCAGGTAGAGTGTCGCCTCGGGGAGTGAACAATATTCTTCAAATCCACCATCGATGTTTCCGGATACACCGATGGGATCAATACAGAGATGCGCTTTTCCGCTCTGACAATAATAGCATTGCCCACATCCTAAGTTCGGATCCACGACCACTTTATCTCCGACCGTAAATTTCGTTGCCTTCTTGCCAGTCTTGATGACTGTTCCGGAAAATTCATGACCGGTTACCCGCGGAAAAAGGACCGGCCATTCTCCCCGGTGAACATGTATATCCGTTCCACAGAGTCCGCAACTATCAACCTGAAAGAGGACTTCGTCCTCTTTCGGTTCGGGAATCGGTTTCTCCATAATTTCAAAACATCCTGGCTTCTGGTATACCAGTGCTCTCATGTGTTTCCTCCTACTCGGAAAATGATGTTGAGATTTTGATTTGGAAATAACCATATTTTCGCTGTGGTCTTTTCCAGTCCCACAATTCCCCAATTCCCCTTTGGTGAAAATGTTGAGTTG
>JAPLGF010000095.1 GCA_026390275.1 Candidatus Atribacteria bacterium | reverse complement strand
ATTCCTATCTTAACAAAAATGTTGATGTGTTGACTGGGAAAAAACCCCAGCAAAATCTTACGGGACCAGAACCACTTTAATCGATTCCTCTCCTTTTTCCACCAGGTGGAAAGCGTCGAGAAATTTCTCCAATGGAAGCTCATGGGTAACAATATGATCCGCCTTGATCCTTCCATCATTCAGAAAACGAATGGCAGAGGGATAGGTATGGGGACTCAAGTGCGCCCCCCGGACATCCAGCTCTTTCCGATCCCCGATGATGCTCCAATCAACGGTCACCGGGTCATTATAGACACTGAATTCAACGTATCGTCCCAGTTTTCGAATCATCTGCAGACCCTGGATGGTACCCGCTGGATGACCGCTTGCCTGGATATACACATCACATCCATACCCACCGGTGAGGTCCTTGACTTTTTTCACCACATCTTCTTTCATGGGGTTGAGGGTGAGCTCGGCACCCAAGGTGTGAGCCAGGTTCAATCTCTTCTCTTTCACATCGACTGCAATGAGCATTTTGGGGTTTTTCAAACGGGCAGCCTGTACCATACCCAAACCTAAGGGACCCAGACCAGCAATCACCACCACATCGTTGAACTGGATATCCCCCCGTTCCACGGCATGGATGGCACACCCCAATGGTTCGATATAAGCCGCGACCTTGAGGGGGAATCCCTGGGGAAGCTTATGGTTCCGGGCAGTTCTGGGAAGCTTGACATATTCCGCATAAGCCCCATCTGCCACCTTCCCCTGAAACCCATAGATATTATGAACCTCACACATCCAGTAATCTCCCTCGATACAAAATCGGCATTTTCCACAGGGAACTATTTGTTCAGATACCGCCCAGTCTCCCAGGGAAAGTCCATATTTTTCTTCTGAACCCTCTCCTAATTCCACCACCTGACCATAAAACTCATGACCGGGGATGAAAGGCGCTTTGATCCATGCTGGCTGGCCATTACCTCCCCAAAAGGAAGGAGCTCCATGAAAACCCTTTAAGTCTCCGGCACAGACACCGCATCCCCCTACTTTTAAGAGAACTTCCTCGAACCCCGCCGGTGGAACATCAACTTCTTCCATTCGGTAGTCACCCGGTTTATAAGCGACCACCGCCTTCATCTTTTTGGGAACACCAGCTGAACTGTTCGATACTGACATACCTCAGTCCTCCTTTAGGATAAGTATAATAAAAGTTTAATTATGTAACATATGTTTAGGTAATAATATACCTTTTTTTGTTTAGATAATTTTTAGTACTGATTTCATTTGATTCCCGCACCCTTCCCTCAGGGAAGAGTGCTTTTTTCAATGTAACCTTGACAGATAGCTCCTTTTTCGAACTATGCCGAAGATTTCCGTTCATCAGCAGATGACTGTGGTTGTCAAAGGTAAATCACTCCGGTGGGACGAAGATATAGATATATTTTTTTTGGGGATCACTGTTGTTTTTCTTACACTTTTTAATAGCGTCCTGCTGGGCCTTGGTACAAGCCTCCATGGCCTTATCGACCGGAGCCGATTTAGGATCGATTTTGACCAGGGTATAGGTTAAGAACTGGCCGGGACTACTCATGATTTTTTTAATATAGGGGGAGGGTTCCATATCCAAATATTTGAGGGTGAGCTTGACCACTTCTGATCCGATGATCCAGAATCCCATCACTAAACCTCCCAGGGGCTCGATGGTAACGATTCCGGCATCGATGGCACAGGCACAGGTGTTTCGGGCGGCCTCTTTTTTGGACATCACATCATCAGCCTGAGTATAGAGGTAAATATTATAACCGGTCTCGATGGTCCCGACGACAATTCCCACCACACTCACCGAACCACCCATACTGGCAACTGGAATGCCCTTGACCCACAGACTCTTCTCGGCTTGCGCTAAGTAGAGGGGAAGATAGGACCCCATTCTGGTTTCCGCGACGATTCCGGCAAGGGCATAACCGGTACTGGAAAGTTCTACTCCGGCTTTCAGAGTATACGCCCCCACCCCTACCCAGTCATCCCGGGAATAACAGGTGTAGATCTGGATTCCGTTACTGACCAGGATGGTTCCGGTTTTCAACCCTGCCAGTAAAGCCTTGAATTGAGGCGATTGGAAGTTCTGGCCGGACAATGCAGATTGCTGAAGCGCATTTTCATCCACGATTTCGGATTTTTCCTTCACCCGGCTGATCTGACCTCCGGGTATCGACTGAACATCGGACGTTTTTTTGGTCAGGTGGATTTTCCCGGAAGAACATTTTTGCATGGTCAGGAATTCCTCATACTGGGCAGCGATGGAGGTTCCCTCTCCCAGGTCAAAGAAGGAGTAAGACTCCACCGGTTCCGGTTGAATGGTGGAACCAACTATTTTTTTGATAGAACTATAGGTTTTAATCCCACCGGAAACCATATTTTTCACGGTCTTCAGTTGATCCAGGAGAGAACTGGCATCTTGTTCCGATCTGGTTTTTTCATTCAACGATGATTCACCAGAAACCTCAAAGGAGGTCGACGACAGGCTTTCTCCTCCCCCACTCAGGCTATCTCCTTCCACCAACCATTCATCGATCGATCCCCAGCGGATCGCTTGCATGAGAAGACTACAATCACGCCGGTTGGGGGTAAGCAGACAGACCACATCAACGGTATCGAGGGAATTCTGCTGGATGGATTGACTGAGAGAAGGAGCCAGTCCACCCCTCTTCCATTGCTCCTCCATCCCGATGGTACTGAAACACCGGACGGTATACGAGACACCGTTGATCAGGGGAAAAAAGTCGGTACTACCCAGGTTCATTGGCCAATCCGGATGGGACGCCATAATGGCAGCGATCAGTTGTTCCAGGGTACCAGGATCGAGTGGATAATTGGGACGGGTTTTCCGGCGGGGGATCCATTCCTGGGTGGGAGAAACAGTCTCCACGGTTATTCCACTCACCGTGATCGGCTGGTAGGGAGGATCCCGGAGGATGGCAAATACTACTCGGTTGGGCTCAAGAGTGAGGGTCTTCATGTATTTCGGAGATGTCTCGAGGGGTTGAAAAGACACCTTTCCTCCTTCGTCTTTCACCCAGAAAGGTGTCAGTTTGATATACAGGGCGTTCCCGGGTTTCAGGTGTTCCCCGGGGATATTGACAGTTGCATAGTACAGGTGCTCGTCTTGCGCTTGGGCCAGGATCGGTTCAGTAAAGAGAGCCTTGTTCCAGGGAAGGCGGGGACCAAGTTTCGGAAAATCCTCGGTGGACGATGTTTGCAAAATGAGAAAATTCGGGGGGAGAAAGACATTGTCGGGATGAAAAACTTCCACCAACCAGCCCATTTTGGTGGATGGGCCTCCCGGACGGGTCGGCAATTGGGTTTTATCTTTCTCGGCATTCACTCTCCATTGAATGGTCAACGTACGATCATAATAACCGTTACTTCCCGGAGCTACCACCACCAAATATCCCCGATGGATACCAGTCTCCAGATAGGTCGAAACATCGATGGGTTCCACATTGTTCACGATGGCATTCCCTGATGCTATCTTCGAAGAATAGTAGAAATCGATATACTCGGGTCCTTTTTTTGATATCATGAATTCATACATCGCCAAATACTCATCCCCACCTGCTGTCAACTGATTGACATCTCCCTCGAAGGAGGAGATGGCAAAAGGTTGCTGGGGTTTTTCTTGTCCTCCCGGAGGGGGAGTCAGCAACAGGGAGGGTTTATCCTCCGTTCCCGGAGAAGGAATATTGATATCCGTCAGATCATCAAACTCATCCGAGAGTTGTTGCTTGATGGAGTTCCAGGAGGGAGTATCCAGTTGACTCCCAGATTCTCCAGCTTGGTGGATGGTGATTCGTCCGGGAAGATTGGAGGAGGGGGTGGAGAGACCAAAATACGGTTGGAGCTCTCCGGTCTGCCCGGGAAACAGGTGGGAATTGGCCAGGGTTTTCATTTTTCCAGCATTTGTTACATCGCTTTCAAAAATACCTTCCCGTTCCAGTTCATGATACACGGTTCCTTTTTCTCCGTTTTCGTCCTCCACGAAATAATACCGGACCGTATGGCTCCCTTCTCCTCCAATCCCATAGAAACAAAGGGGAAGCATTTTCCCCAGCATACCGGGATAGTAGGTTTTATTCCAGTTATCCTGGTAGGTGGTCCGGGGGGCAATATCCACTCCGTCCATCACCCCATCCCCGTCAGAATCGGAGTTATTGAGATAGGTGGAGAAAGAGTCACTGGTAGGGGCAGAAACCTCCCGGGTATCGGGCATCCAGTCCCGATCCTGGTCCCGCATCACCAGCAGGTTAAATCGAGCCTCCAGCAAGTTCTCTGTTTTTCCTCCCGAGACGGGAATCTCATCCGATCGGGAAAGGGTGCAGGTCACGGTCACCAGCTGGGAGTCGACATCCGGGCTCTGCCAGATCACCGTCTCTTCAGCCTGCGAGTAGATACCCGCATCGATGGATATGTTCAATTTCGCATTGGGAAGTGGACGGGGATGATCGGGATCACTGACGTCGGTGACGTAAAAATGGAGAGGGTGTTCAATGCCGGCAAAAAAGTAAGGGGTGACCAGGGTTTTGAGGTCGGTCTGGATTTCAATTCGGGAAAATTGACGGGGATCAGTTCCTAAGGCTATTTCCTCCGCGTTACTCATCCCGTCCTGGTCATCGTCAAAAGCCAATCGGGTGGTGGATTCACTGGAATTCCCGGCTTTGTCCCAGGCCACCACTTTCACCTCAATCCCGGAGTCCCGGTAGTCCCGGAGCACAAACCAGCGAGCCAGCACCCCCTCCCGGGGACGTTCTTTAAAATCAATCTCCGGGGAAGAGGGTGCGACCGGGTTCCAACCCCGTTCACTTCCCTGTCTCCGATACCAGACCTGATAAAAATCGAAATTCCGGTCTTCGATATCACCGCTCAGAACCACCTGAGAATCACTGGTGGTGATCAGTCCTTCGGTCTGGGCCAGGGTAATTCGAGGAGGAATGTTATCGATCTCCACCTGCCCGGAAGCGAGATGGATGTCCTGATCGACGGTCCAGTTTTCCACCCGGACGCTCAATACCGGGCGGCGGTTCACTTCCAGTAAGGTCAGGTCCTTCCCATCTGCCAGGAGCGTTCCCATGGTAAAACTCGGTCCCGGTTCCTGTCCTAATGACCATTGAAACTTCCCCTCCCGGTCAAAGGCCACCACGGAATCGAAGCAAGCCTTATAGAAATACCGGTCACCCACTGCAAAAGAAGCCAATAGATCCTCTTCTCGCGAGAGTGAAATCCGGGGAATGATATGATCCTTTTCCCAGCCCACCTCCCGGAGAACCGTCTTCCGGATCACTCCTTTTTCCAGATCAATCTCGCAGAATGCCGGGGTGATCTCTCCTTTGGGATCGGTGATTTGACTCTGAACAAACATTCCCTTCTCCGGAGCCGGACACAAAGGACCAAAAAATCCGTTTTTCTCGAATGCCAACCCTTCCTTGGAAACCGGTTCAT
>JAPLGF010000271.1 GCA_026390275.1 Candidatus Atribacteria bacterium | reverse complement strand
AGAATAGGATCACAGATTGGTTTCCAGGCCATGGATCCTAAGGCAATGGTTTTCCCCTTGAGGTCTTTTATTTCTTTAATACCACTTCCCGGTTTCATCCCAAAATTGAAAACATTGATCTGATCGACTTGATACACATTCATAATGTCCATGCCTTCCACCACCGACCAGAGCATGACCCCTTCAGAAGGGTATCCAAATTGAGCAGCTCCGGTGGCTACGAGTTTCGTACAGTCCGTTCCTCCGGCGCTCCCCTTCCATTCCACTTCTATTCCTTCTTCAGCAAAATATCCCATCTTGGATGCAACGACCAGGGCAACATCATCGAATACATCAACACTGGGTCGGGGGACAACGAACAACACCTTTTCCAACCCCAAAGCAAAGGAAGAAACCGTTAATACCATTGCCACGATCACACCCAGAACAAGAATACCCTTCTTTGTCCTCACGTTTAGATCCTCCTCGGTATGAAATTTTTGTTGCTGTTTCAACTCAAATGGAAATACCGAATCCAGACGTAAAACTCGCTATCACCTCCCGGTCTCACGTCCTACCCTGAAAATACCGTGAATCGTGAGTCGTGAATAGTTTAAGGAAATGAACCAAGAAACAAAAAATAACCCTATTCAGTTTTCATCCCTCTGCTGGTATCAGGAACGGGAATGATGGTCTATCCCGAAAATAACAACCTACGGCGGGTAAGATTAAAAAGACGAAAAAAATAGGACAGAATAGACCACCAGGCTACATCAGAAAAAAGCTGATTTTTTATTACTCAGGTGGCACTGAGAAATGGCCTGGTGGTCTATTCTGTCCATCGAACGATCCGGTTTTTCAACCAGGAAATCCCAAGATAGAAGCTAATCCCCACGATGACCAGGATGACAATAGCCCCAAATACCATGGGAGTTTGCAGGAGCGATGAATAGTAGATGATGAGATACCCCAAACCAAATGAACCACCCAGAAACTCGGCTCCGACGACAGTAATCAGACTGATGATAGCGGCAAGTGTCACCCCGGTAAAAGTGGTTGGCAAACCGCTTAAAAACTTCACCTTGGAAAAGGTTTGCCATTGGGATGCCCCCAAGCTTTTCATCAAATCCAGTCGCAGCTCACCCACATTACTGTATCCGGTGATGGAGTTCATCATCACCGGGGGGAATGAGGCAACAAAAACGACTATAATTCGTACCGAAATCGAAAAACCAAGCCACAGAATAAGGAGAGGAACCAGAACGATCATCGGAGTAACCGCAATAAGAAGAATGTAGGGGGTAACAATTTTTTCCAGAACATGGTACTGGGAGATAATAGCGGCCAAGGCGATGCCGAATACCACTCCCAGGGCATACCCCACCAGGAGTTCAATTAAGGTAAGTTTTACTTCTGGTAGATAAATTATTATAAAATTTTTGACCAGGGCTTTGAGAATAATCGATGGCCGGGGAATGATCCAGGTCGGTACATTAAGATATTTGAAAAGATATTCCGTGAACAAAAGGAGAAGGATCAGGATGAGAGGACTCAAGATATATTCCGGATTTTTTCGTACTCCTCTTTTCAGCCTGACCAAAAAAGGTGGCTTGACCGTCGGAACTGACAGTATGTCTTCTTTCATTTTCGATTTTCCTGCCTCTCTCTGCCAACCCGATTCATTGGTTTTAACCCTGAAAATAACAACCTGTGGTGTAAGACAAAAAAAGGTGGTCTGATTACAATAAAATAGCGTAGTACTTTTTGATGAGCGAACGGATTTTTGCCTCAAAATCCAGGAACTTGGAAGTGGTCAGCATTTCCACTTCCCGAGGCCGGGGAAGATCAATGGTGATGACCTCGGTGATTTGTCCGGGGGAAGGGGTCATGACGAAAACCCGGTCGGAAAGAAGGACTGCCTCGGTAATACTATGGGTTACGAAAACGACGGTCTTCCCGGTTTCTTTCCAGATCCGTAAGATTTCTAAGTTCATCGCTTCGCGGGTAATGGCATCTAAGGCACCAAAGGGTTCATCCATGAGCATGATGTCAGGATTGTGCACCAGCGCCCGGGCGATTGCCACCCTCTGCTGCATTCCTCCCGAGAGCTCGGAGGGAAACAGCTTTTCATACTTTTCTAAGCCCACCATCTTAATCAGTTCGCGTCCCCGTTTCTGATTCTCAGGGGTATTGATATTGAGGATTTCGAGAGGAAGAATAACATTGGCAGATACCGTTCTCCAGGGAAGAAGGTTGGCCTGCTGAAAAACCACCCCGATATTCTGCAGGGATTCCTTGACCGGTTTCCCCTTAATCTTGACTTTCCCACTGGTTTCTTCCAACATCCCACCCACAATACGCAGGGCCGTGGTTTTTCCACAACCGCTGGGACCCACAAAGGCTACAAACTCTTTTTCAAAGACATCAAAGCTCACCTCATAGAGTGCTTCCACTTTCCCTCGTTCGGTGATGAAAGTTTTACAGAGATTCCTGCCTTCCACCACTATATTCCGGTTATTCAAATCCTACCACCCCCGCTCTCCTTCGAAAATGGTGTGGAGTTGTGGAGTTGGAAAAGACCCCCTCCCCGACATTTGGTGCCAGCGCTGACCTGGTTGTCATTCAACGCCCCAGTATCTTATCCATGGCATCCGAAGTTTCCACAATGAGTTGTTCGGGATAATATCGATATGGAGGCATGATCTCAGCCACTAAGAAATCATCATACCCCACACTCTTCAGAGCGTCTATTGTTCGAGGCCAGTTGAGATCTCCGGCCAGAAGTGGAACAAAACCAGTAATATTCCCGATGTCATTCTTAAAATCCTTGATGTGAATTTTTTTGATTCGTTGGTTGAGAATACGGATCCATTGGTCGGGAAAACCAGAGACGAGGACATTCCCAATATCAAAATAGGCTCCCACATACGAACTGCCGACTTCATCAATCAGGTTTCGGAACTCCAGCGGACTCAAGAGAAACTTGTTCCAGACATTTTCGATACCAATGTTGACTTTCACCCTCTCGGCAACCCTGGCCAGCTCTTTTAGGGCTGATCGTGCCCGTTCATAGGCTACCTCATAGGACACTTCTTCGGTCACCAATCCGGGAATGAGCAAGATGGTGTCAGCCGCCAGGATGGAGGCGAACTCGAGCGCCGTGACTACCACAGACATGCATTTTTCACGGATGGTGGGATCACTGCTGGTGAGAGGATAACGAAAGGGGAGCACTGAGGCAACACTACTTATCTTCAGACCGATTTCATCGGCCATTTTTTTGAGGGATTGGATGTTCTCCCGGGATGTTCCCAAAGTAAATTCATCATTCTGATAATCACTGATCCCCAATCCTTTATCGACCCGATCAGAAGCACCCCCATCTCCGGAGAGAGGACTTCCCTCCACCAGGACCAGTTCGATTCCTTCAAACCCGGCCTTCCGGGCTACTTCCATACAACCCCGAAGATCGTAGGTGTCGGGAAAACTCCACTGGTTGATAGCTTTTTTCATCATTTTCACACCCCTTCTGCCGTCCTGGGTTCCACGCTCTTCAGTCCAGGGTGATGATTTGATTCTTCACTGCCGATTCCTCGGCTGCTAAACATGCTCGTACTGTTTCCATCGATTCCTCCGGCTCGATCACGGTTGGTTTCTTTCCTTCCAGAACACAGGTGGCAAAATAGGACAGTTCTTCTCGAAGTGCCCCGGAACGAACTCCATGGAGGAGTGGCCAATAGGTGGTATCCGGGGAATGCCATCCAGTCTTATCGCAGACGGAAAAATTGGGATGGGTCTCATGGATATGAATCGAGCCATTGGTACCGATGATTTCCATACGTTCATCGATTTGAAAAGCCGTTTTTTCGGGGAGAAACCAGACATTTTCACAGACTCCAATTGCCCCACTGTCAAAGCGGTACACGGTCCACCCGAGATCCGGATGGGGAAAATGGCGGATGGTCTGCGTCTGGGCATAGACTGATTTTATCCTGGCTCCAGTATACCAGAGCATAAGGTCGGTATCATGAACTCCATCTCCCATGATAGGACCGATTTTGGGAAGCGCAGTTGCCCCAACCATTTCCGGGATGTTCCGCCGGGCATAGATGGATACGATTTTCCCGATCCGACCCTCAGCAAGAACAGCTTTCGCTGCGGCATAACGAGGATTGAACCGACAGATATGACCGACCATAAAATACTTGTCCGTTTTTTGAGTGGCATCCACAATCTTTTGACAGTCGGCCACGGTGGAAGCCATGGGTTTTTCCAGAAAAACATGTTTCCCTGCCTGGAGTGAAGCCAGCACCGGTTCAGTATGTTGATCCCACATGGTGACAATACTCACCACTTCCACTTCCGGATTGCGGAGAAGCTCATGATAATCGGTATACAGGTGTTTGACGTGAAAATGATCTCCCAATTCTTTCAATCGTGATTCGGTTCGGGTACATAAAGCATACAATTCGACATGACTCAATGCCGACAATGCTTCACAGTGTTTCTGACCGAACCAACCCAATCCGATTACAGCAAATTTCACTTTGTTCAAAGCCTATCCCTCCCTTTCGTTTCCCCAAAAGAGATAATAATACTGGGAAATAACAACCTGCGGTGTAAGAATAAAAAAAGACGAAAAGTAAAAAACAAAGTGAACAGGTAACCATGCAGGGGCTATCATGGTTACCTGTTCACTTACAACACAATGATTTCCCGGTGATACGAACTGAGTTCCCGGATTCCCCGGGCAGTCACCAAGATCCCGTCTTCGTAGCGCATCCCGATTTCCCCATCAGTAAGCCAGATATCAATGTTAAAGACCATATTGGGCTGAATAGGAAAATGACTTTCCCCCCAGAGCCATAAATCTTCCCCTTCTGAGACCCCGGTTCCGTGCGCTGGACCATAGAGGGTGAACTTTTCCCATCCATATCCCCTGCCGGTGCCAGTTCCTGGCACCGGCAGTCTTTATTATACCTCGAGTAGACAAATTTACTTTCTGAATATCATCATTTTTTGTAAAAAAAAGATCAAAGTGCTCCGGTCAAACCTGGAACAAAATCGTTCGGAACCCCTGTTCGCGCTTGATAAAATAATCCGGGGAGACTTTGATTCTGATCTTGAGACCTGGGGGAAAGCCGCCCGGATATTTACTGGCCCAAGTTTTTCAGTATTATGTCGGTGGGAAAGATGGTGTTCTGGAAAAACCAATTTTTATTGAGCAATAAGCCCCGAGGATTCAAAACACTCCCCGTTCTTAGTAGGTGGGGGTTGGGTTTGGCCAGGGAGTGGGAAAATAGTTCGGTGTCGGCAAAGGTGTTGGTGACGGAGCAGTACAAGGGCTACACCCATAGGTGACCAGGAAACAGGCACTTTTTTCGTTATATGTTCCATAATTTCCTCGGGGTTGGAACTGCCACTTTCCTACTAAGGGGATACAATCAACCGGGGCATCTGCTGCGGAAACATCGAAGAAGTGAAGAGGGTTGGTTTTTGTTGCGCTCCAGTCTGACCAGTAAGATTGGCTCCCACTGCATTGAACCGACCGGATGCTCTTCACCATGATCTTGGAGCTCGTTGTACTTTTTTTTATCTCGATTTCATATCCCAGATCTGGATTCCCCTTGGCTACGATGACCGCGGTTTCTTCTCCCTCGACCACATGCACGGTAATTTTTTTCTTTACCTCGCATTGTCCCTTGACTGTCACCGTATATTCGGTCGTTTTTTCCGGGGTGACTCTAAAGGGATTCGATGCACTACCCACCGAATACGTTCCCAGGTCTTCTCCCCACTCCGAGGTGATCTGAAATGATTGAACATCACCGGAAGCAGCCCAAAACATTAAAAAAGACTCTCCTTTACAAATGGTTACTTCCGACGGACACCCTTCTTCCACTGCTGCATTCCCGGAGCCAAAAGGCGATTCTTCGGTGGAGATACAAAAATACCCCCCAGTCTGACAGGGGTTACAATTACACAACCCGAATGCCAAGAGAAATTCTGACAAGATAAGGAGCAGAATCAGAAATATTCTCTTTTTCTCCAAAGAGTATGGTAAAAGCATTAATGACCCCTCCTTATATGAAAAGATGACCATCCCCCTTTATCCTTACTCATACCGACGGGGCAGGAGTAGGAACGGGGAACATGGTGGGTTGGGGAGTTGGGGTGACACAGGGTGCACAACCGTAGGTGACTTGAAAACAGGCAGTTTTTTCCGAATAAGCCATTTGTGTGGGTTTAAATTGCCACTTTCCGACAAAGAGGAGGCATTTGACGGGTGTTTCTTTATCGGAAGGAGAGAGGTAATTCACTCCCGTGGTATCGGTCTTCGTACAATTCCAGTTCGGCCAGAATGAAGCATTACCAGCACATTGAACCGACTTGATAGAGGAGACGATGATTTTGGAACTGGTAGAATTGGGTTGAATGTTCGCTTCGAAACCGACGTCCTGGTTCCCATTCGCCACAATCACGGCAATTTCTCCTTCGTGGACCACGCGAATAGTTATCTTTTTGGTGATTTCACACTGTCCATTCGCCGTCAGGGTGTATTCGGTGGTGGTATTGCCAGGAAATACTTTGATTGATCCTTCCTGGAGAGGATAAGTCCCCAAATCTTCTCCTCTTTGAGAAACAATTTTAACCGATTTAACATCGTTTGAGGCTTTCCAGTAGAGATAGGCTGATTCCCCCGGACAAAGGAAACGCTGGTGTTACAACCACCCCCCACCGTCCCCTCACACCCGGAGAGTACCATTATCTTGAGAAAAAGAATCGCACCGATGATCAGTAAAAGACTCTTTCTTCTGATTCCAAAAACTATACAAACCATGTTCTATCCCCTCCTGAAATGTTTATCTTGCTCAATATCCCACTGGTTAAAAAATTATACACTAACCAGAAAATACCGTGAGTGGTAAATTGTAAACTGTAACCGGTTAAAAAAAAATATGCCATTGCGAACCCTCATCTTTTGAGGATGTGGCCATCTCATCTCTCCAGGAAAAAGAAATGGAAACACCAGGGTTGGGGATGGGCAGGTTGTCTCCATCCGTTTACAGTATAATAGGTGGAAAAGGGAGGAGAGATCATGAAAAAGGTTATGCTCTACGCATTGAGTACCTGTCCTTTTTGTGCTATGGCAAAGAAGTACTTCACCAGCCTGCAGATTCCTTTTGATGTGGTGGATGTGGATCTTCTAAAAGACGATGAAAAAGAGGTCATCATCAACGAAGTGCAGCGAATATCCGGACGTCGGGCTTTCCCGGTGATAGTGATTGAGAACGATGTGATCGTGGGATATGATGAACTTCGGGTCAAGGAGGCCATGGAAAAATGAACGAACGGGAAAAAATATTGTGTCCCGTCTGCCAGGTCAGTTTCATATTGAAGGAACCAAAAGAAGCCGGTCGAGCCATTGTCTGTCCGGTGTGTGGAGCGGTTCTGGTAATGGTGCAAGAGGGAACTGTTTGGAGCTTAACCCGCCCCGCTCATCTTTCTCTGGAAGAGGAAATCCATCAAAGAGTCGATAATTTTGCCCGCCTCCGTGGCTACCATTTCAACGAAATGAAAGAGGCCGTTGTAAAGGGATTATTGAGTAAAAACCAGCGTTTTGGAGATTTTTACTGCCCTTGCCGGATTGATAACATCCCGGAAAACATTTGCCCCTGTCTCTTCACCCGGCAGGGAGATGTGGAAAAGAACGGAAAATGCCATTGCGGATTATACTGGAAATAACAATGGGGAAATTTCCCCATTGTTATTTTATCTGAGCGTGATCTGATTCTATTTTGTTGCTTTCGCCATCGGGCTTTTTACCTTGCTCCGATAATCATCAATCGCTGCCTTGATGGCATCCTCTGCCAGGACCGAACAGTGCATTTTGATTGGTGGAAGCCCATCGAGTGCTTCGGCCACGGTTTTGTTGGTGATCCGCAAGGCTTCATCAACGGTCTTCCCTATAATCAGTTCGGTGGACATGGACGAGGTGGCGATGGCTGCTGCGCACCCAAAGGTTTCAAATTTTGCATCGGTGATGACGTCATCATCGATTTTGAGATACATGACCATCACGTCACCACAGGTGGGATTTCCCACTTTCCCCACTCCGTCTGCGTTTTCTATGTTCCCCACGTTTCGGGGATTTCTGAAATGTTCACACACTTTTTCGCTGTACATTGATATCACCTACCTTAATCAGCCTGCGGCGGGTAAGAGTAAACGTCGCGTAAAGGGGACATTTTCCGTAACTTTTCCACGATGGGCGGAAAAACAATCAATACTTTTTTCAGATGGTAAGAGGTGGTGAATTTTCCCAGACTGAAACGGATTGAACCATGCGCTGCTTCCTCGGGATATCCACACGATAGAAGTACATGAGATGGTTCCAGCGAACTCGAGGAACAGGCCGAACCAGTGGAAACGGCAATGCCTTCAAAATCCAGGTACAAGAGCATCGATTCCCCTTCAACGTATTTCACCAGGACAAGTGAGGTGTTATAGAGTCGCTCTACCCCCCGGGACACAATTCGTACTTCAGGAATGGCGGAAAGTAGCGCTTCTTCGAAGTCATCCCGGAGCTTCCGCCCTCGAATCATTTCTTCTTTTTGCTCCGTGGCAGCGATTTCTACTGCCACCCCTAAACCCACAATGGCGGGAACATTTTCGGTGCCGGCTCTTTTTCCTCCCTCATGCGATCCCCCCACTACCTGGGGAGTAAATCGGACCCCCTTTTTGGCATATAAAAAACCGATCCCTTTGGGTCCGTAGAATTTGTGAGCAGAAGCGGAAAGGAAATCCACCCCTAAATCAGCAACATCGATGGGAAGCTTTCCCACGGTCTGAACCGCATCAGTATGGAAAAGTACTCCTCTTTCATGGGCGATGACCGCCAACTCCCGGATCGGTTCCATCACTCCACTTTCGTTGTTTGCATGCATGATGGATACCAGAATTGTCTCTGGACGAATGGCCCTTTTCAAGTCTTGGGGATCCACCTGTCCATTCTCATTTACCAGGAGATAGGTCACCGAATATCCCTCATTTTCCAGGGCTTTTGCTGTATTCAGAACCGCGTGATGCTCAATGGAAGAGATAATGATGTGATTCCCTTTCTTTTTTTGCGCCCGGGCTACCCCCCTGAGAACCAGGTTATCTGATTCCGTCCCCCCGGAAGTAAAGATGATCTCCTTCTCGGAAGCATGGATCAAATCAGCCACTTTCTTGCGAGCCTGATCCACTGCCCTTTTCGCTTCTTGACCTGCGGTGTAGAGAGATGATGGATTGCCAAACTGTTCAGTATAAAAGGGAATCATTGCCTCTACCACTCGTTTATCGGTCGGGGTGGTTGCATTATAGTCAAGATAGATCATATCGAACGCCTCCTCTTTTAACCCCGATTCACCAGGAACGTCTATTTACCCAACCTTTGTTTCTACCGGAAATTCAACCAAGATTGAAAAAACAGCAGCTTTCTTATTAACATTAGCAAAATACTATACTATTCAAAACGACTTGTCAAGAAAAAGAAGGGAATGAAGAGATAGCGGTCCAGAGCATCTTTCCCGACTCCGCAACTCAACATTATTTTCGGGATAGTACAGATAAACCAAAGAATGGGGCACCGGAGATGGAATGTGCTATTATTTTCCCAATGATATAAAAAAAGGGAGGGTTGTATTATGAATACAACAAAACATTTTATCATATTTTTTACACTGATTCTGGCGCTTTCTGTTTCAGGGGGAGCAGTTGCGGGAGAGATATCGTTCACCCTCCCCAGTGGATGGTCAGAACAGCCCCTGCCAAATGTTTCCTACAAACACTTCGTTTTTACTAACGCCCAAAACAATATTCTGGCTGAACTCTTCATTTTTAAAGAGGCTCTCTCCCAAATCATAACCAACGAGGGGTATATGCAAGCTTTACAGAAGAATGGTCTGCCATCGTACAAAAATTACACTCCGAAAGAAAATGCTTCGGAAACCATTTCCGGAGTGACCCTTCCCCGACACGATTTTCTTTTTATGCCAGCCAATCAAACAATCCAGTTCAAAGGAAGAGTTTATGCCCTGATCGCTGATAAAGAAGCCTTCACTTTCTTTTTTGACTGTGCTGAGAAGAACTTTGACACCCTGATACCTCAATTCTCTGCCCTGATGCAAGGGTCCAAATTCCCGGTAACAGGAACTTCTCAACCCCCACCAACCGTGACCACCCATCCATCCCCAGAAAACACCGTAGTTCCCCTGGTCGAAGGGACGCCTTACCCAACCATTCCCGCCGCCACTCTTCCCCTTCTCCCATCCTCTCCGGCGCAAACGGGCAATCTGTACACCGATCCATTGGGGGTCTTTTCTCTCACTCTTCCCCAGGGATGTACCTTGAGTGATAACTTCACCCGCGATGGGACGGCTCAGGCTATTTATCAGACCCCCAACCAGGGTGAACTGATTGTCGCCAGCTTCAGCGATCCCCAGGAACTCCAAAACGATGCTATACCGGAAGCAACCAGGGGAAAGCAATTCCATGGCGCAACATCACTCATGGTCGGTGGTAAAAAAGCCACCATTTCCCTCTATTCCCAAACTCCTCAGAATAACCAACAAATTGTAACCATCATCACCACTTTTGAAGGAACAAACGCCGGCCTTCTCCTCATTCTCCCGGCCAGTGAGTACCAGTCCGCTCAATCCTGGATTTTGGGACTCGTCAAAGGGATGAACTGGATAAAATAATTCCTGCCCCGAAAATAATGTTGAGAGGCGGAGTTGGAAAAGATACTCCCAACCGTTCTCTCCTCATCCCCCTCTCCCCGTTTTGTTGAGGGCGGGGGTATTTTCATCCCTGGATGGTGCCAGGGACAAACATGGTTGTCTGATCAATGGATTTCAATTAGAAGGAGTGTTCCTCTATGTTTTCACGAAAAGCTATTGATTCGAGCGAACTCAGGCAAAAAGCCATGAGCCTGGGTCAACCAGTCTGTGATCTTCTGATGAATACCATGAAAGATCTGGGATCCCGGGAAGGAGCTTTTCAGACCCTCTTTGCGGCCTGTCCCAATTCCGAAACGGTGATTAAGGCTGCCCTGCGAGCTGCGAAAAGAGCAAATGCTCCCATTAAATTTGCTGCCACTTTAAATCAAGTCGACCGAGATGGTGGATATACCGGAATGACACCGCGTGAATTCGTCGAGACGGTGAAATTAGAAGCCGAGTCGATTGATTACAATGGTCCCATCATTATTGCCATCGATCACGGAGGTCCCTGGCTCAAAGACATCCAAAGCATTGAGAAGTGGCCACTGGAACAATGCATGGAATGGATCAAAAAATCGTTCGAAGCGGCGGTGGATGCCGGATATGATTTGATCCACGTCGATCCCACCGTGGATCGTACCCTTCCCAATGGAAGTGTCATTCCTATCGAACGAGTCATCGAACGAACCGTGGAGCTCGTCGAGCACGTGGAACACTATCGTCGTCTCAAAGGGTATTCTCCCATCTCTTATGAGGTAGGAACAGAAGAAGTCCATGGCGGACTGGCCGATTTGAACGTTTTCGACAATTTCTTACGAGGTTTGAAAAAAGCGCTAGTAGCAAAAAATCTCCCAGACGTCTGGCCCATCTTCGTAGTCGGAAAAGTGGGTACCGATCTTCACACCACCTCCTTCGATCCCCAGGTGGCTCAGCAGTTAGTTCGGAAGGCTGCAGAGTATGGATCATTTATCAAGGGCCACTACTCTGACTACGTGGACAATCCGGGTGATTATCCCCTTTCCGGGATGGGTGGAGCAAACGTGGGACCGGAATTTACCGAGGAAGAATACCATGCCTTGAAACGACTGACAGAAATTGAGCATCGGCTTTTTCAAGTCCAACAGATTTTCCGTCTCTCTTCTTTGATGCAAAATCTCGAAAATGCTGTTTACCGAAGCGGTCGCTGGAAAAAATGGCTACACCCAGATGAACTGGGAAAGGATTTTTCTGAACTCGCTCCGGAAAGAAAATCATGGCTTATCAAGACCGGGTGTCGGTATGTCTGGGCCCAACCCGAGGTGATTTCTGCCCGAGAAAAACTCTATCGGAATCTCAGACAGAATGGTTATCAGGCGGAAGAAATAGTCTATTCCGAAATCGAAAAAGCCATGGATAAATACTTCCGTTCATTCAATCTGATCAATATTAATGAACGGGTGAAGAAAGTACTGGAAGAAAGGAGATATTCAACCAAATAAACACCAAAGGGGAGCCGATTTGTGGTCGGCTCCCCTTTGGTGCAAGGAGGGGAAAGATTTCTTTTATTCAATTCTTCTTGTTCTTCGTTTTTTTTCTTTTCGATTTCTACTTATTTGTATCGGCCAGTTCCGAAAAAGTTTCAATCTCAACCCAAATTTTTCATCACTCTGATGATGCCAGTTCCAGACCTGGTTATATACAAAAATCAATCACGAAAAGATGGAGCGAAAAAACCAATCGGCGTCGTTTTCCATCACCACCTCTGGAAGAAGTGAGAGAATGTCCTCTTTTTGAGTCGATCCGGCATCCCACATCTGAGCATTGGCCGCTCCCGCTGCTACTCCCCAACGCAAACACTCAGATAAATTTTCCCCTTTCATAAGAACAGAAAGAAATGCGGCCAAAAACGAATCACCAGACCCCACTGGATTGATGGTTGAAACTCGAGGGGGTTGGGCAAAGAATAAAAAACCGGGTCCGGAGAGCATCGCTCCCTTTTCACCAAAGGTGAGAATGAGGAATTCTACTCCTTTTTGGGAGAGAAAATCACAGAACCTCTTCACATCCTCACCACTTTGTACTGGCTTTCCCCCGGTTTCCCCGGCTTCCTCCTGATTCATCTTGACCAACCAGGGTGCTGCCTCCAGGGCCAAGGAAAGCGGCTTTCCCCGGCTGTCAATGATGGTTTTTTTTCCGGCATTTTTTGCTCGCTTAACCATTTCATAATAGACATCGGATACATTAGGACAGGAAACGCTTCCGCACATGACCACCACTTCGGAAGAATCCAGGGCTGATTCATAGGAATGTAGAACGGCATCCAACTCTGTCCGGCTCAGCTCGGATCCCGGCTCAAAAAAAGCAACCTGTTTCCACCGTTCATCCACTACCGTGGTTACCACCCGCGTTGGACTGGAGACCCACGCCGGAAATACCTCTACCCCATCTTGCTCCATCAGGATCCGGACTCGTTCACCGGTATATCCCCCCAAGATCATAAAGTGCCGAGAGTTCACTCCCAACTCCCGCAAGACCCGGGTAACATTGGAACCCTTCCCTCCGGAAATCTCCCGTACTTCTTTCACCTGAATTTTTTCTTTCAGACAGAGTTCCTGAACAAAAAGAGTTTTATCAATACAAGGATTGGGCGTAACAACTAAAATCATGAGGCACCTCAACACTACCCTGAAAATGACTCTCCTCAAGGAATCTCCCCCTCCTTTTTTCCCCTCTCCCCGTTTTGTTGAGGGCAAGAGGGGGGGGTATTTTCATCCCTTGATGGCACCAAAAATGGCATGGTTGTCTACTTATTCAATAATTGTTCGGTGGAAAGGGTATTCAATCTCGTTATCTCCTCGGGAACAGCAAGGGTGGTTTTCCCAATCCGGGCAAAGAATGAATTCCTTTCACTCCTGGTTCGAAATTGATTTCGGGCCCATTCGCTGGCATAACCCCGAGAAGATCGTTCTAACACTGAATGACCCCACAGGAGCCAGGCGCTCTCTAAAAAATACGGAGCGAGAGGTGTTAAAGCGGGAGAATCGAATTCATCGACGAACTTCTGTCCGTATTTGTTCAGTTCAGTTCCCACAAAGATAGGAAAATCCATCTTTTTCGCCTCGGTGACAATCTCATAGAGATTCCGGAGCTTCATAGTCCGCTCTTTTTCATCCGGTAGATCCCAGTTTCGATCGGGAACAATAAAGAGGGTTTCGACCCCTTTTTCCACACAGAAATGGAGCAATTCCCGGGAATTCGCTTCTCCACTCCTGGTTCCATCCAGCCAGGAAAAGGAAGGAATGGCTCCCAGCTCTCGAATCATTCGATTCACCCGACCAATATCTGGAAAATCTCCAATATCCGGTTTCACATACCCGATTCCCCCGAATTTCATCAATTTTGCCCGCATGATATCGTAAAAATCTGGCTTATTGTGAAAATAGAGAAGGACTTTTTCTGTCGATATCCCCAGCTTCTCCGACCAGAATACCGCTCGTTGATTGGGATCAGGAAAGACCCGTTCTGCTGCCAGATCATACGCTTTATTCATATGACGTTCGGTGGGATTTGCCGAGGGAGCAAGGGGAAGAACGTCCTTTTCCAGGTCGATTTGCACCGGTGACAAAAAGGTGTTCACCCTGGCAATCACCTTCCGGTTTCTCCCCTGGGCCGTCTCCTTCAGGAAATGAAGCGTCTCTTCCGCTTCGCTTCCCTTCTCGGGGAGACGGATAAAGCCATTTCCCATATAATAGGCTACCCCTGGTTCCTTCGGTGAACTGAGTTCTCGATCGTGGTATTCCGGAAGAAAAATTCGGGTTTCCAGACCACTGGTGGTGGGAAGACCAATCTCCAGGCCGGCCCAGGAAAATTCATCCATAGCATCTAATACGTCAAAATCCACACTCCCGGCAATGGCAAGCCCTTCCCGCCGGGCTCTCCAAACGATATGGAGAGGCGAATATCCATAAGCATTAAAGGAAAAAAAGGTATGAAAATGCAGGTTCACCCGGGGGGTGGGAGAGGAGAATGGAACATCTCCCCTTTGAGCCATTTCTAAAAGTTTTAAATAGGCTCCCTTTCGAACGGACAGGTCAAAATCGTCCAGGAGGTTTTCAAATCTTTCAATATCATCCATATGGTGTCCTCCTCATCAGGAACGGAATTATTCGTAACAAAATATTGATCAGTTCAATGGTGAAACTGCCAAAACCATCCGGGATTACAGTCCTGATTATAACCTGGTTTCCCGGGATTTAACTCTCTGGAAAACGAATGGAACAACGAAAACGATCCAAAAATTCAGAAAGAAATACCGGATAAAAAGAGCGAACGAGTGATCGGGAAATATTTTTTTCAAAATGAGATAAAGAAAGATGATGCTTGTCATTCCACCCATATATTTTATCACCTGAAAAAGAAGGGTCGCTTTTTCCTGAAAGCCAACCCAAGCCTGTTCCAAAAAAGACCCGACGAGAACCCCCATCAGCGAACCAGCTACTCGAACTGAGAGGGTATTCCGGGAAAAAAGGAAGAGCAGACACCCCCCTAAAATCGAAAGCACAACTTCCGTTCCATTTGGAATCATCGATTTCCCCTGATCTCTTTTTTGAAAAATGAAGGAAAAGAAAAATGCGAAGAAAATACCCAACAGTGCTCCGACTACCACATCACGGGGATAATGAACTCCCAGATAGACCCGGGCAAGCGAAATCAGCACAGTGATCATCCCCGCCAGGAGATACCACCACCATTTACGAAAAATCCGAGCAAGGAAAAACGAAACTGTTGCCCCCGACTGAGCATGTCCACTGGGGAACGATTCGCCTTCCGGAAAATCCATAACCCGTATCCCCGCTCCCTGGGGTCGGGGAAAATGGAAAAAATCCTTTAAAGTGTAATTGACATACAGAGAACAAAAAATGACGATACTCAATCGAATCCCTAATTTTTTATCGACACACCAATAAATAAACGAGAGGAGGATAAAATAAAAAAACTCATCCCCGAGAAAGGAAACCCAATGAAAAAGACCATCAAAAAATGGGGTAGAAAATTGCTGGAGAAAAAGAATGCTTTCGCTCCCGGTAGTCATTTCCCGTCACCCTAAGAAATCAACCTACAGCGTAAGACTAAAACCGAAGAATAATAAATAGACCACCACTTCCGGGTAGCAGGTTCTATCAAAAAAAAGGGCAATTTTTCATCTCTCTGATGGCACCAGGAACTGGCATGATTGTCTATTCACGTCATATGAATTCCAATATAGAGACTTTTATTTTAAATTGCAACCCAACGCTCAGGGGAAGCGAGAACCGGTATCACTCATGCCAAGAATCATGAATACGTCTCCCTGGTCGAATCCTACCGGGAGGAGGGAATGGTAAAGCACCGGGTTCTCCTTCGTTGGGGTCGAACACCGCTTCGGCATCCGCCGGGTGATCATCGTCGCCGACCGAGGTCTCAACCGTAAACTCCACCTGGAAGCCATCACTCAAAAAGGCTACGGCTACATTGTCGCTTCCCGGCTCAAAAAGCTCCCCACTGATCTTACCGAGAAAATCCTGGACCCCCCAGGGTATATCGAGGTATCCTCTCCGGATGGGAACTTAGAGGAAGGGTTCCGGTATCAGGTATTTCCCTATGAGAAAAGAGGGAAAGCCGGGAAAAACCCCGTGACTCTTTCGGAAAGGCTGATTGTCACCTCCTCTTCCCGACGGGCTCAAAAAGAGGCAAGTGATCGAGAGCGGCTCATTGCCAAAGCCCACCAGTTTCTGGAAAACCCCTCGACGGTATCGGCGAGCTTCCCACGGGGAGGGAAGAGATATCTTGCCTCCCTGAGCAAAGAACCTCACCACTGGGTGCTCAATCAAGACCTCATCGACCATGAT
>JAPLGF010000192.1 GCA_026390275.1 Candidatus Atribacteria bacterium | reverse complement strand
ATGCAAGAGGGGAATCTTTTCAAAAAGTATACCATGCAGAGCCTGCTTGATGAGTTTGATGTCATTGAATGCTTTGAACAGCCAGGAAGTGAAAGACGCTGGGGGGGAAATGACCAAGCGGCAGATCGAGCTTTACTCTGCAATGGGAATCACGCCTCCCTCGTTACAATAGTTCGGGAAGGTAGGAGGTAGCCCTAATGTAGTCAAGATTCTTGAAACCGACAATGTTCAAGTCTTGTTTAATGGGATGATGGACTGGGATGATGTTTTTGACATCAGTGTATTCCCTGCTATTACCGAAGAAGAAGGGTTACGAAATGCTCAGGAAATGATGAAGTGCATGCATGAATAATGAATAGACTCTAAGAATTACCCCCCCCGGATGGAGTAATCTTTCCGGGGGCTCTATTATTAAAGATGTTATTTTTAATGAAAAGTATTTTATTGAAAAAGCTTGATGTTTTATTTGTTATGTTTTAATCTTTAGATGTAATTATTGACCTACCTATAAGGAGGAACCCATGGATACAGAGGTCACTGCAATTTTTGTCGATATCCGTGGATTTACTAAGTGGGCCGAAAACATCGAAACCTTTCCTCATATTGAAGTCTTCATTAAAGAATTCTATTCCATTCTTAAAAATTATTTCGCTGATATCAATAATAATCCGGCGTATTTCAAACCATTAGGAGATGGAGCCTTAATTGTCCACGAAATGCAAAGCCCTCCAAGTATTTCAGAAGCCGATAAAGTTTTAACATTAATATTATATAAAATTAATTCATGTAATAAAATATTTGATGAACTATGTACCAAATTCTGTCAAAATGTCGGGGTAGAAACCACACTAAATTTAGGTTGGGGCATTGTGCGTGGCTCAGTGAAAAAAACAAAAAATGATAATGGTAAAGAAGATTATATAGGCTCAAATATCAATAAGTGTGCCCGGATGTGTGATGTTGCACGCCCATGGGGAATAGTTATTGATAAGTATGACTTCCCAAATCTTCCTCCAGAAGGAGATGTAGAATTTTATACTCAAAAAAGAAAAATTAAGGGTGTTAATGATTATATTGATGTATGGGTAACTGAACAAATAGCCAACCAATTTATTGGAAGGGAGTATGTCCGTCAATTCCCCGAAGTTCATATTGCTGGTGTTTGTGTTCGAAATCAAAATGGTGTTTTTCAAGTCCTCATAGCTAAGAGGAGCAAAGAAAGAAGGCTGTATCCGGGACTTTATGAAGGATGTGGTGGACAACTCGCTTATTCTGAGTCTTTTATTGAAGGGGTAAAAAGACATTATTTGTTAGAAATGAGCATAGGGGTTGAAGTTTTTCAGGATATTCACAAATTCTATGAAATAAAAGAACCCAATGAACCTCTGATTCCTGGAATTCGATTTCTATGTGAATATAAAAATGGCAATCCATATTCAGCAAATCATGATGAAATAAAATGGGTAACAAAAGAAGAACTTGAAAAAATTCCAAAAGAAGAATTTATTCCTGGTTTAAAAGACCACTTTCAGGTTTTTTTAATTGATTACATAGAGAAGACGAAACGTTAAATAAAATTACACCTTCCTTACCCTCTTCTGTGTCAGCATGTTCAAAGGACTTGCCCCTTCATGTTCCCTCTTTAAATCCTCCTGAGTAAGAGCTAAATACCGTTTGGTCATATTCAAATCAGCGTGTCCCATGGTCCTTTGAAGGGTAAAGACGTTTCCCCCATTCCTCAAGTATAACAGAGCGAAGGAATGACGCAAGCTATAAGGAGTGACTGAACAGCCCAGGCGCTTACTATAACCTTTCAATCGATGGCCCCAGGAGGTTTCCAGCATAGGTTTCCCCTCATAAGAGCAGAAGACTGGAACGGTGTCATTCCAGGTGGTAAGTCGGGCCCTTAATAACTTTTGAATATAGGTGACAGTGATGGAAGAGATAGGGACGGTGCGGGTGACTTTGGTTTTAGCCACTTCTCCTCTGATGGTGACTTCCATTCCCGGGAGATTGATATCCCGAGGTAATAATGACAGCGCTTCCCCTGGCCGAATTCCAGTGTCCAGGGTGAATAAAAAAAGGCAGTAATCCCGGAGACCAGTGAAGGTCTTTCTATCGGGAAGGTTGAGAAGCTCAGTTAAAACATCTCGGGAGACATTTCTTGCTTCCCCTTCATCTTTCCTCAGTGGGAAGTCGACGGGGTTCTGGTGGACGACTCCTTCCCGTACCAGGTAAGAAAAGAAACATTTTAGATATTTACGTCTTATATTAAAAGTAGCCGGTGCAATATTAGAAACGGCGAAGTACCTTGAGACACCATGGCATAGTTAGTGGTACTCCTCCAAACAATCCGGATATCCTTGAAAGAAGCGGGTAAGGTGATACTGATAATCCTCAATGGTCCTTTCCCTCAATCCTTGTACCTTTTTGGTGGTGATAAAATCTGAAA
>JAPLGF010000344.1 GCA_026390275.1 Candidatus Atribacteria bacterium | reverse complement strand
CCCCCCCCCCCCCCCCCCCCCCCCCCCCCCCCCACCCCCCCCCCCCCCCCCCCCCCCCCCCCCCCACCCCCCCCCCCCCCCCCCCCCTGGAAATCACCTGGATTCCCTTTGACGGCGGAATCAGCAAAGAAAAGATCAAGCAACAGGAGATTAAAATCGCCCAGCTGGATCGCAAAATAAATTCTCTCGGTGATTCGGTATCATTGGAGGTTTCCGATGCCTACAATTCTTTTTTGCAGGCTGATCAAGCGGTCTTAACGGCCCAGATGGAACAACAGATTGCGGACCAAAATTATAACCTTCTTCAGATGCAATTCGAACAGGGTGCAATCACGGACCGTGCTCTGGCAGACAGTAAATTCACCTTTCGCCAGGATACAGTCAAGTATGAAAAAGCCCTTTTTGACTATCTTCTCTCCAAAGTTCGTTTGATGCAGGTTTCAGGCATTCCGATCCGGGTGGAGGATATCTGATGTCCATGGGAACTTGTACATTTATTTTATAAAACCCTGAGATAAAGGTCGGAGAAAAAACATGGGAAAAAGAAAGAAGATTATCATCGTTTTGGTGGTAGTGGTCGTGGGAATCGTGACCGGTTTTTACCTGTGGAAGATGCGTACTTCCCAGAATACCCGGCAGGCCCAAATCACCTCCAACCAATCGCGACAAGTGAAAGTGACCGTCGGAACTATTATTGAATCGATATCTGCCCTGGGCAGCTTAGAACCGATGGAAGTGGTCGATGTCAAGTCTGAAGTGGATGGGGGAAAAGTTGAGGAAATCCTTATCAAAGAGGGTGACACCGTCGAAAAGGGACAGCCTCTGATCAAACTTGATGTGAGTGATTACGAGACCAACTTGAAACAGGCGCAAGCCAATTATCTCAATGCCAAAACCGAGCTGGACAAGCTCATCACCGGCGCCACTGAACTGGAGATCACCCAGGTGGAAACTGCCTTCGAACAAACCAAAATCAACCTGGATACCTCGCGAGAACAGTTTAAGCGGAACCAGGAGTTATTCACCACTGGTGCCATTTCGCAACAGCAATACCAGGATAGCCGGGACCAGATGAATGTGAACGAGCAGAACTATATTTCTGCCCAAAAGAAAATGGAAGATCTGAAACAGGGGACCAAACCGGAAGATATTGAGGTGTCCCGGGCAAAACTAACCCAAACCGAGGCCAATTTAGCTTCTACCCAAAAAAAAGTGTCTTCTGCTACCATTACTTCTCCGATCAAAGGAACGGTGATTGATCTCATTGCTCAAAAAGATGATGTGGCAACCTTGGCTGGAACACTGGTGACCGTGGCCGATCTCAGTACCATGAAAGCCTTGGTTCCCATTAATGAGATCGATGTTCCCCGGATCAAAAAGGGGGATAAAGCCGAGGCCACGCTGGATGCCTTTCCCGGGGAAGTGTTTCATGGAGAAATCACCTTCCTGGCCTATAAACCAGTGATCAAAGATAACATTGTCACCTACGAAGCAACGGTTCAGGTTCCCAATCCGGACGGAAGGCTTCGCCGGGGGATGACGGTGGATGTGAAAACCATCATCGATACCCGGGAGAAAACTTTGTTCATCCCGATTGATATCCTGGTCGAAAGCCCGAAAGGGGCGACGGTTATGGTTCCCGGTCCGGATGGGAGTCCGGTCCCCAAACCAGTCAAAGTTGGATTACGGAATGATACCCAGGTGGAAATTCTTGAGGGGTTGGAAAAAGATCAGGTGGTTCTGTTACCAACCGTCGCCACTCCGGCACCCAACCAACGAAGTGGCGGCGGTCCGGGAGGGTTCTGATGAAACCGGTCATTGAAGTGCGTAACCTCAGTAAAACCTATTTTATGGACTCGATCGAAGTGAGGGCCCTCCAGAACGTGTCCTTCCAGATCTATCCTGATGAGTTTGTAGCGGTAATGGGTCCTTCCGGCTCTGGGAAGTCATCGCTCCTGAACATCTTGGGATGTCTCGATATCCCGACGAGCGGTCAGTACCTTCTCAATGGGCAGGAGGTATCTCAATTGAATGAAAATCAACTGGCATCAGTCCGAAACCAAAAAATTGGTTTTGTGTTTCAAAGTTTCAACCTGCTCCCCAAGCTGAATGCGTTCCAAAATGTAGAGCTTCCACTCCTCTATGCTGGTATATCGCGGTCTATGCGGCATGAAATTGTCGACTCCCTGTTGGAGAGCGTTGGACTTACTGAACGAAAATTTCATCGGCCCAATCAGCTTTCGGGAGGTCAGACCCAGCGAGTAGCCATCGCCCGGGCTCTGGTGAATAGCCCCTCCATCCTCCTTACCGATGAGCCCACCGGGAATCTGGATACCCGTTCGGGAGAAGAAGTGATGCAGATTTTCCAGAATCTCAATGATCAAGGAAAGACAATCTTACTGATCACCCATGAAAATGATATCTCTCTTCATGCCCAGCGGATTCTCCGGTTCCGTGATGGACGGCTGGAAGGCGATGAGAAGGTTGAAAAACCGCTCAAGGCCTATGATCTGCTCCTCCAACCAGTGGTGAATGAACCCCGGGAGGTGAGCCAGACCCCATGAATATTTTTGAAAATATTCGGACGGCCTTTTCCAGCCTTTTATCCAATAAACTGCGATCATTTCTCACCATGCTGGGGATCATTATCGGTGTGGCCTCGGTGGTATCCATGGTTTCTCTCGGTCAGGGAATGCGTATTCGAATCACCTCCGATATCGGGAACTTGGGTTCCAATGTATTGACCGTGGTCCCTGGGAGGACCCAGCACCGACCAGGGATGGCCTTTCAAAGACGAGGGGCCGCCAACATTCTGACTTATACCCATTATCAGAATTTGCGTAATACGGAGCTTCCGGGAGTGAAAGATGTCTCAGCGGAAATTACCTCCTCCAAGACGGTGGCGTATGGGAAAAACAATACCTCAACGAATGTGATCGGAACCACTCCCATTTATACTGAGGTTCAGAATTTTCACCCGGAAATTGGGCGTTTTTTTAGCCAGTATGATCTGGAGAACATGACCCGGGTGGTCGTATTGGGCCAGACGGTGGCGGAAGACCTCTTCGGGAGTGCTGTCAAGGCAGTAGGGAGTACTGTTCGAATCGGCAGTGTGAATTTTACCGTGATCGGAGTGATGGAAAAAAAGACCAGTATGGGACGGGATTTGGGGGATCAGGTTTTTGTCCCTCTCACCACCGCCCAGAAACGATTGACCGGGAGCCGGTATGTACAGACTATTACGGTGTTGGCCGATAAACCCGAAGATGTCCAGATGGTCATTGATCGCCTGAACCTGTTCTTCTTGAGGCGATTGAAAGATCCCGATAAGTATTCGGTCTATAGTTCACAGGAAATCCTGAATACCATCGATCGGGTGACCGGGACCATCACCCTCTTTTTAGCCGCCATTACCGGAATTTCACTCCTGGTGGGGGGGATCGGGATTATGAACATCATGCTGGTTTCGGTGACCGAACGGACCCGGGAAATCGGACTCCGGAAGGGGTTTGAGCTTGATTGGCGGACTGGTAGGGGTTATTTGCGGAATGGGAGGTGCCCAGGTGATCTCGAAGCTATCGAATATGATCACCAGCGTTTCCTGGAATTCCGTTCTCATTGCCCTGGGAATTTCAATGGGAGTAGGTCTTTTCTTTGGGATTTATCCTGCCCGTCGTGCCAGTCGACTCGATCCGATCACTGCCCTTCGATTTGAGTAATTCGTCAATTCTTTCAGTGCGGGGTCATGAGGGATTTGTATCTGAGCCGGTGGTTTGTATGAGAAAATTGGTTTACCGTATAATGAGAATAGTAGACTACCCAGGGAGGTGTAAAAGGTGTTGAGATATTCCGGTATTCGCTTGAGTAAAGTGATGGTTCTTTTTTTGTTTTTCTCCATTTTAGGCGTTGTTTTCAATCTTTCTATTTTTGCGACTGGCGCGGAGGAGACGAAAAATCCTCCTCTTACCTTACAGGACGCGGTTAAAATCACTCTGGAACAAGGAAGCGACATGCGAAAAGCCACTCTGGATCTCCAACAAAGTGAGGTTACCTATAAACAGAATAAGGCGGACTTGCTCCTTCATCCATCGATCCTGAGCCAGTTGTCCAATGAAACCACCTTGCTGGTAGCCCAGAGAAACATTGAAATCATCAAAGCCAACCAGATTCAAACTGTGGAAGAATCCTATGATAATGTTTTAAAGGCTCAACGGACAGTCGCCTTGGCCCGGGAAAATGTCGCAAGGTCAAAAAAACAGTTGGATAACGTGAACGCCAAGTTTTCGCTCGGCATGGTGGCCCAGATCGATGTGTTGTCAGCAGAACTGGAACTCTCCAAAGCCGAGACGGATCAAAATAACAGTGAAAGTAATTTGGAAATTTTGAAAATGCAACTGAACCGGATTCTGGGACGCGATCTGAAATCCCCACTGGAGCTAGCCAGTGAACTGATGTTCACGCCGGTTGATGTTGATCCCGAAAAGAGCCTGGAGTTTGCCCTTGCTCACCGGCTGGAAATTAAAAAAGCAGAAGATGCCCTCACCCTGGAGACGAAAGGGGTCGAAGTCAATGCCAATGATTTTACCCCAGCCCTGGTTCAGAAAAAATCACAGGTTAGTTTAGAGCAGGCCCGCCTTGATTTGGAGAGTACCCGGCAGAATATTACTATCGAAGTCAGGCAGAATTATGAAACCGTGAAAAACGCCGAACGAAATGTTCCTCTCCAGGAAAAAACCCTGACCAAGGCGAAGGAAACTCTCCGAATCGCTGAAGCCCGGTTTGATGCCGGAGTGATTACCAGCATTGAGCTCATCGATGCCCGGAATGCCGTGTACCAGGCGGAAAATGCCTATTTACAAGCGGTTTTTGATTATAATGTAGGGAAGGCGAAATTCTACAACTCCTTAGGTATGTCATCAGAGGAACGGATGAAAAGTATTTCCAGTGAGGCACCACCTCCTGTTAGTGAAAATCCTGTTCCTCAAGCGAGTCCGAAAAATCAATGAAGGAGTGGATATTTTGCAGGAAGAATCTTACTAAAAAAAAAAAATTAAAGGAAACCCCTTGTCCTCCGTTTAATAAGCGCTACAATTTTTGGAAAAGGGGGCAATACAATCCATGAAGGATGAATCATCTAAGACTAAACCTCCCCACCGGCGGAAAGTGACCGGAAAAAGTCCGAAATCATTAGGCCCGGTTCCCAATTTGGAAGAACATGTTTTCCCCGACTGGTGGAGGAGGATTTTTAATTCTTTGTATTTAAAAACCGATGCCGATGTCGTGGAAGATCAAAATATCACGAAAAATGAAATTCAACTTTTTTCTCAGTTTCTCACTCTTTCTCCCGATGACAAAGTATTAGATTTATGCTGCGGACAGGGAAGACATTCCTTAGAACTCGCTCGCCTGGGAATGAAAAATGTTTACTCCCTGGACCGCTCTCACTATCTCATTCAGAAGGCACGATCGCAGGCCAAGAAAGAAGGTTTAAATATTCAGTTCCGAGAGGGAGATGCCCGAAAACTTCCCTACCTCCCCGATACCTTCGATGTGGTTCTCATTTTGGGAAACAGCTTTGGTTACTTTGAAACCATCCAGGATGATGTAAAAGTGTTGAAAGAGGTTTTTCGGGTTCTCAAACCCTGGGGGCGAATTCTCATTGATGTAGCCGATGGTGAATTTCTCCGGAAACATTTCCATCCCCGCTCCTGGGAATGGATTGATAAGAAGTATTTTGTTTGCCGGGAACGATCGCTTTCGGTTGACAACCAGCGCCTGATATCCCGGGAGATTATTACCCATGTGGATAAGGGGGTGATTGTGGATCAGTTCTACGGTGAACGACTGTATACGGAAGATGATTTAACCCAGCTCCTCAAGGCAGCTGGTTTTGATGAAATTATTTTCCAGGGAAAAATTTCCACCGATTCTCAACGCAATCAAGACCTGGGAATGATGGAACAACGTCATATCGTAACATCCCGGGTGAAGAAAGAATGGACACCGACACGACGTCGAATAAAGCCGGTTTCTCGAAATGTGATAGTGGTTTTTGGTGACCCGAATCATCCGGATCTCTTAAAGCCCAGCTCCATATTTGATGACGATGATTTCTATACCATCGATCAACTCAAGGCCGCCTTGCGAGAACTCCCCGATTACAATTTTACTTATCTCCAGAACCACAATACTCTTATCAATGATTTAACGAATTTAAAAGGGAAAACGGACTTTGTGGTGAACTTGTGTGATGAAGGGTTTCACAATAATCCCCGGAAGGAACTCCATGTTCCTGCCCTACTGGAAATGTTGGATATCCCCCATACTGGCTCCGGTCCCCAGTGTCTCGCCTATTGCTATGACAAATCACTGGTACGGGGAATGGGAAGGGAGATGAATATCCCGGTTCCCAAGGCCTGTTTCATCAAACCAGAGGATACCACTTTTGAACTCCTGATCCATTTTCCGGTGATTGTCAAGCCGAATTTCGGGGATTCCAGTTTTGGGATCACCCAGAAGAGTGTTGCCAACAACATCGAGGAACTCATGGATGCCATTTCCGACATCCGTGATAAATTCGGATATGATAAACCCATCCTGGTGGAAGAATTCCTCACCGGGAAGGACTTGAGCTTAGGAATCATCGGAAACTTTCCAGAAGCTTATGTCGTTCTCCCTTTGATCGAAGAAGATTACTCTTTTCTTCCCAATGAGCTTCCTCGGATTTGCGGATACGAAGCGAAATGGCTACCCGACTCTCCTTATTGGAACATTAAATCCATTCCGGCAGTGGTTCCGGAAGAAGTAGAAAAAATGATCGTGGGGAGTTCACTTAAACTCTTTGAACGTCTGGAGTGCCGGGATTATGTACGTTTTGACTGGCGACTGGATGACGAGGGGAATCCCTGTCTGCTGGAAGTGAATCCCAATCCCGGCTGGTGTTGGGATGGACATTTAGCCAAGATGGCCCATCTCGCTGGGATGTCGTATACTGAGATGCTGGAGGCAATCCTGCGAGCAGCCGAAGTCCGGATGGGCATTCGCAGCATGAACGGTAAACGGACAGAAGAACACGAGGGAAAAGAAATAATCCAGGTTCTCTCTTAATTGTCGATCAAGACGTTGAAACCAGGTTTTTTAGTATCGAAAATTTTTTAAAACTCAAAATAGGACGAAGGAGGTGAAGTGATGTGCGAACTCGGCAATTGGGTTGGACTGATTTGCACCTCACGGTGATTGGCTTTGGGGCATGGGCAATTGGAGGCGGTGGGTGGAAGTTTGGCTGGGGACCGCAGGATGATTCCGAATCGATCCATGCCATCCACCAGGCACTTGATCTGGGAGTAAACTGGATTGATACCGCGGCTGTCTATGGTTTGGGGCACTCGGAGGAAATCGTGGGGCGGGCGATCAAGGGGCTTCCGAAGAGACCGATTATTGCCAGCAAGTGTAGCCTGGTCTGGGATGACAAAGGGGATATCCTGTATGTTCAGAAGAAAGAGAGCATTCGAAGGGAAGTGGAAGCCAGCCTGAAACGGCTGGGGATTGATGTAATCGATCTCTATCAAATCCATTGGCCGATTCCTGATCCTGATATCGAGGAAGGTTGGGAAACATTGGTTCGGTTGAAAGAAGAAGGAAAAATTCGCTTTGCCGGGGTATCCAACTTCAGCGTTTCTCAAATGAGGCGCATCCAGACGTCGGGGCGGATTGCTTCCCTTCAACCACCATACAGTATGCTAAAACGGGACGTGGAAGACGATATACTCCCCTTCTGTGGCAAGAATGCAATTGGTGTCGTGGTATACAGTCCCATGCAGAAAGGGTTACTGACCGGGAAAATTACTACCGAACGGGCGAAGAACTTTCCACCAGATGATCACCGGCGGCAAGACCCGGATTTCATGGAGCCTCTGCTCAGTATTAACGGAGAATTCGTGAAAAAATTGGAAACCCTCGCCCAAGACCAGGGGAAAACGGTCGCCCAGCTCTCTCTTGCCTGGGTTTTGCGCCGTCCCGAACTCACCTCTGCCATCGTGGGTGCCCGCCGGCCGTCTCAGGTGGAAGAAACTGTTCTGGCGGGGGATTGGGTACTCTCTTCGGAAGATATCCAGGCGGTTGATAAGCTTCTGAAAGAACGTGGCGAGAAGATTAAAACGGTGGGCGGGAAGTAGATCCTTCTCTTGTTTTTTGACTCGTGTTCTCATCGCGAAGAGGATTTTTTGCGACGTGGTGATTCCATTTTGTGGAGTCTGAAGAAATGAGATTCCCACGTCGCACCACCAAAAGCGGTTATGTACATCGGAATGACAAATCACGAGCTGTTTACAAAATTTTTGGTTGGGGGGTTACCTCCATTTGATATTCGGTGATGATATTGAGAAGCTTTTCAATTTTCTGATACTATCAATCTGGGGCGGAAGCCGGTCAGCTTTGTGGCGGTGTATCGTCTGAGTAACCCGTTCTTTTTTGGTCAATGGCTCTCTCCTCCTTCAAATAAGGCAGCCCGGCCGCCCCCATGACACTCGCTTTTCCCTTGAATGTTCCCAAAAAAATATCGGGGAGTTGTTGAGAGCCGGTGAGGTGTTCATAGTAGCTGGCCTTCACCAGATCCAACCAGAAATCCCCCGCTTCCGCCACTCCTCCTCCCAAGATGATCACCTGGGGATCAAATATTTCCGCCAGGTTCGCCAAAGCAAGGCCGAGATACCCGGCAGCTTTCTTCACAATCTCGTAATAAGGGGAAACATGATTTTTCGCACGTTCTAAAATAACTTCGCCCCGGACTTTCTCCTTAAGGAGGTGGTAGGCGTCTCTCTCCATGGCGCTTCCGGAAGCAAGAGCCTCCAAGCAGCCGGCATTTCCGCATCGGCACAAGGGGCCGTTCGGTTCAATATTGGTATGTCCAATCTCGGCGGAAGTCCCTCGTACTCCCCGGATGATGTTCCGATGCCAGATGAGCGTTCCGGAGATCCCGGTTCCGACGCTGACATATGCAATATCCTGGAATTCCCGGCCTGCTCCAAAAAAAGTTTCAGCGATAGCTCCACTTCTCACATCGTGTTCGAGATAGAGAGAGACCGGAAGTCGTTCCCGAAGATATTTCATGACTTCGATGTTACGCCAGTTCAGGTTTTCCGAGAAGATCATCATTCCCCTCTCCAAATCGAGGAGACCGGGAAGCGCAATACCCATTCCAGAAAATTGCTTTTGATCAGGTATCTGGTCTAAAAGGCTCTGACCCAATCGAATGATGTCTTGCAGAACCACTTCCACCCTTCGCTCCGGGTCAACCGGTATCTTTTCAAAGGCCAGGATGTCGAGACAGTCATTCACCAGGATGCCGGCTATTTTTGTTCCACCCAGGTCAATACCTATGGACAACCGCGACCCTTTCATTTTCACATTCCCTGGTTCTATTGTTCGTTTTTCTTTCAATGTCGGCATTTTTATTACTCCTTCAATGCTCCAAAGGTCAACCCACTCACCAGGTTCTTTCGCACCAGGATTCCGAAAATGATGATGGGGATACTTACCAGGAGTGAGGCCGCACACATCTGACCCCAGGAAATTTGGGCAAAGCCAATAAAATTGTATACCCCCACTGTCACGGTTCTCCGATTCACCCCGGTGAGAATAAGGGCAAAGAAGAATTCGTTCCATACAAAGATGAAACAAAGAACAGCCGTAGCCATGATTCCGGTAAATGAAATAGGAACCGTGACATGCCGGAGGAGCTTTAAACGAGAACAGCCATCGATCATAGCGGCCTCTTCCAATTCCACCGGAACTTCATCGATGAATCCCCGGAGAACCCAGATGACGAACGGGAGATTAAATGCGACATAGATGAGGACCAAGCCCAGAAGACTATCGTACAAACCGATTTTTCGGAACATCAGGAAAAACGGTATAGCGACCACAATGGGAGGGATCATTCGCATTGACAATATAAAAAAGAGCAGAGAATCCTTCTTTTGTATGGCAAAACGGGAAAAGCCATAGGATACTCCAAAACCCAGGATCATGGCGATCAGGGTGGAAAATACGGCAACCAGGAGGCTATTTAAGTAATATCGCTGGAAACTTGCTTCCGAAAGGACACTTCGATAGTTATTAAGAATGGGCTTAAAAAAGAAGGTATAATCGAAAATTTCCGATCCCAGTTTGAACGAGGTGGTCACAATCCAATAGATAGGGATGAAGAACACCACCACCACGATCACCACTAAGAAATATGTTAGCACCCTCAAAGCAATTTTTTTTCGGATCATCTTCGTCCCTCTTTGGAGAAAGACTTTCGCATGATGGTGACAAGGAAAGTCGAGACCAGGAGCATGACAATGGCCAGTGCCGCTGATTCTCCAAATTTCATGAATTCAAAGGCTTTCATGTAGGAATAGATGTTCAGGGTACGAGTGGTGTAACCGGGACCACCTTTGGTGGTAATAAAAATACTCTCAAAAGCTTTGAAGGCTTCGACGGTTCGGAAAAGGAGGGCGATCATGATGATCTTTTTCATCAACTTGAGAGTGATGGAGAAAAAGATCTGGACGGAATTCGCACCATCGATGCGAGCGGCTTCCAT
>JAPLGF010000018.1 GCA_026390275.1 Candidatus Atribacteria bacterium | reverse complement strand
AAAGGGGGACCCCGGGGGATTCGATGTTCCCCGCGGCCAGGTCAAGTACTTATATTTTCATCCCTTGACGGCGCCAGGGAGTTGGCCTGGCCGATAGGCACAACCGCAATCATCCCGGTCCCACCCCCTGATCGTAATTCCCCATCACCACTGAAATCGCCAGTGACCGTACCAACTCTATTGCCTCATTGGGAAAGGGAGCGTACCCGACGAGATCCCCCAGACAGAGGAGATCTGTATTGACTTCAAATCTTTAATGTTGTACACTTGTGCAATAATAAAAAATGAAGGTGATTCTATGATCGAGCAGATATTTAAGGCGCTTTCCTCCCGCTGGCGGATTGAGATCCTGAAGCGGATTATTGATACCCCCCTCTGCCAGTGTGAGTTTGAGAAGTCCTTTCCCATCGATAAAACCACACTTTCCCGGCACGTAAGAGAACTCCACCTTGCTGGTCTCATCGAAGTGGAGCAGAAGGGGGTCATGAAAATTCTGCATATCAAAGATGAACGGGTGATGGAGATCATTCAACTGGCGGAAGAAATTACCGCCCGAGAAAAGGAGCGGGTCTAGATGTGGCAGCAAGCCCTGCGGGAAGGGCTCAACACCATCCTGACCTATCTGGACCCGTTACACCTCCTCCTGGGGATTGCCCCAGCTTTTCTCATTTCCGGGGCGATTGCCGCTCTTATGGATCGGGAGAGCATTCTTCGCTTTTTCGGACCAGGAGCCAACAAGTGGATCGCCATCACCATCGCCTCCATTGCCGGGGCGATCCTGGCGGTGTGTTCCTGTTCCATTCTCCCCATGTTCACATCGATGTACAAGATCGGGGCCGGGATTGGTCCGGCTACCAGTTTCCTCTATTCCGGACCGGCCATCAACACCGCCGCTATTTTCATTTCCGCCGCCATGCTCGGAAAAGTGGGGTGGGCCCGATCGATTTCCTCCATCATCATTGCCCTGTGCATCGGAATCGTCATGGATTTACTCTTTGGGAAAGCCCAGTTGAAAGCGATGAAGGGGAAAGCCCGGTCTGAAAGCGCAAAGGTTCCCATCCCCTGGAAAGGTCTTCTGGTAATTTTCACCATGATCGCCATCTATATGGTGGGAGCGAATCTCTGGAAGGGGATTCTCCTCGCGGCCGTCATCCTCCTGGGACACTTCCTCTTCGAGAAAGAGCAGCGTATGAGCTGGTACCGGGAATCCTGGGGACTGTTCAAACAGATCTTCCCCATCCTCATCGCCGGAGTGTTCGTGGCCTCCGCCCTCAAGGTGTTTGTCCCAGCGGAGATGATCGTCCGGATTTTCGGACCGAAGAGCTTTGTATCGAATATTCTGGCCTCCATCATCGGGGCTATTCTTTACTTCAGCACCCTTACCGAGGTCCCCATCACCCGGAGTCTCATCGAGATGGGGATGAGTTCCGGTTCTGCCATCGCTTTTCTCTTAGCCGGGCCAGCTCTGAGTCTCCCGAGCATGATCCTGATCAACAAAATCATGGGGCTGAAAAAGGGGATGACCTATATCACCCTGGTGGTAATATTCTCCGCGGTAGCCGGGAGTGTCTATGAACTTTTCTTTTAAGAAATGAGGTGAAAAAAATGAAAGTGCAGGTTTTTGGAGTCGGATGCAAGAAATGTAATCAGCTGTATGAAATGCTCAAAAAATATATGGAAAAAAATCATATTAATGCTGAACTGGAGCACATCGAGGATCTCGATAAGCTCCTGGAAGCGGGGATCATGATGTCTCCAGCAGTGTTCATTGATGGAGTGAAAAAGAGCGAGGGGAGAATCCCGACGGAAACGCAGATCAAAGAATGGTTTTCCTTGAAATAGGAGACATTCATCCCTCTTCTGGGAATTGAGCATATTTTTATATTAACCATTCACCATTCACATTTTTTTAAGTGAAGGAGACGAGGACATGGACTTTAAGGTGAAACGAGAAGAAATACCCTGGTATCCCACTATCGATCAGGAGAAATGCACCGGATGCGGAAACTGTCACGATTTCTGCATCCACGGGGTGTATTCCTGGAACGAAGAGAAAGACCGGCCAGTGATCGCGCATCCTTACCAGTGTGTGGTGGGATGTTCCGGCTGCCGGCCTCAGTGCCTCAATGAAGCCATCAATTTTCCACTATTATCGATATTGAAAGAGTACCGGTAGGGGGAGAAGGGTGACCTTCAATACTACTTAAATCTTTCACGATTCACGACTCACGATTCACGGTATTTTCCGGGTGGGAGGATGCGGAATGAAATCGATTTTCGGCAAAATAGCATTGGTAGTTTTTCTGGTGGTTGCCGTGGCAGTGGTTTTTCATTTGAAGGGGAACAAACCAGATCCTGCGGGAGAAACACTGCAACTGGTAACCAGTTCGTCCGCTTTCACTGAATCCACTTCGCAACCGGAAGAGGCGAAGAATGTTTTTATTCCCCGTTTCCTCGAACTGGGGGCGGACAAGTGTGTTCCCTGTAAAATGATGCAACCCATCTTGGACGAGCTGCGCAAAGACTATCCCGGTAAGCTCCAGGTGGACTTCATCGATGTCTGGAAAGAACCGGCACAAGCTGAGAAATACGCTGTTTCCGGTATCCCTACACAAATCATCTTTGATGCGAATGGAAAGGAAGTTTTTCGACATGCCGGATTTTTTCCCAAGGATCAGATCATGACTCAGTTTAAAACACTGGGAATTCAACTTCCGTAGGAGGGCGTTATGAAAAGAAACA
>JAPLGF010000278.1 GCA_026390275.1 Candidatus Atribacteria bacterium | reverse complement strand
GCATCACCTTGTCACCGACCTGGAAGGTTTTATCTCCCCGCTGGATGGTATGACGAGAGGAATTGAGCCGTTTCTGAAGCTCTATATTCAGGTTCATAGTGCCCACTACTCCCCGATGCATGGGAGAGAGGACCTGGATGTCACGCAGAGGGTGGAAACCGAATTTGCCGGGGATGCGGTTGGTACAAAGATCCAGGATGAGGTCTCTGGCTTCTTCCGGGTCGTCGCATTCAAAAAAATAGAAATCCTGGGGGATATCCGGGTGGAAGGTGAGAGTAGGGAAAGTACCGCTGTTCACCCGATGGGCATTGACGATGATGAGGCTTCCCTGGGATTGGCGGAAGATCTCGGTGAGATACACAGTGGGGATCACCCCGGAATCGATAATATCCTTCAGCACATTACCGGCACCGACTGATGGAAGCTGGTCTATATCTCCCACCAAAATAAGGGTAGTGGTGGCAGGAACCGCTTTCAGAAAGTGATACATGAGGAGATTATCCACCATGGATGTTTCGTCGATAATGATGACATCGGCGGTGAGAGGGTGCTCCTCATTTCGCTGGAAGCGTCCATCTTGGGGGGTGTATTCCAGAAGGCGGTGGATGGTCTTCGCTTCCTGACCGGTGGTTTCGGTCATGCGTTTTGCTGCCCGGCCAGTGGGTGCAGCCAGGAGAACAGATTGGCCCATTTTTTGGTATAGGTGGATCATGGAGGTGATGATGGTGGTCTTCCCGGTGCCCGGGCCGCCGGTGACCACCAAAACTTTTTTATCTAAGGATTCCTGGACGGCCAGGAGCTGATTCTCCGCCAGCTGGATGTGGAGCTCTTTTTGGACAATTTCCCGGATTTTCTCCTTCCGGAAGAGAGGAGGGTTTTTCGGGAAATGAATGAGAGAATGGAGTGAACTGACAATTCCGGTTTCGGCAACGTGGAATGAGGTCAGGTAAACCGCCGGATCCAATCTTTGAGTGGTGGGATTGATGTAATTTTCTGTGATGATCCGGTTGTTTGCGGTAATGGAATGAAGAGCCTTTTGAACAATGTCTTCTTCGACTTCCAGGATTTTTTGACATTCTTTGAAGAGCATGGAAAGTGGGACATAGACGTGCCCGTCTTCTGAGAGCTGATTGAGGACATAAAGGATTCCTGCTTCTGCCCGGAAAGGAGAGTTTTTGGGGATTCCCAATTGTTGGGCGATCCGATCAGCGGTAATGAATCCAATACCGAAGATATCGGTGGCTAATCGATAAGGATTCTCTTTCACCACTTGAATCGAATCTTGTCGGTATTGGCGGAAGATTTTCACCGCATAGGCCGGACTCACTCCCTGGTCCTGCAGGAAAATCATAACGTTCCGGATTTCCTTCTGTTCATTCCACGCCCGCTGGATCATTTCGATCCGTTTTTGGGCAATTCCCTCTACTTCTGATAGACGACGGATATCGCTTTCTATAACCTGGAGTGTTTTATCTCCGAAGTGATCGACCAGTCGCCTGGCCATGACCGGGCCGATCCCCTTGATAAGTCCCGATCCCAAATATTTTTCCATCCCCCGGACTGTGGCCGGGACCACCGACAGGCAGGAAATCACCCGGAATTGTTCCCCATATTTGGGGTGAGTCTGCCATTCTCCGGTGAGACGGAGGATCTCCCCCGGGGTGATCGAGGTAATGTTTCCCACCACTGTTACCAGGTCCTGGTATCCCCGTACCTTTATCCGGGCAATGGTATATCCATTTTCCTCATTATGGAAGGTAATTCGTTCCACCTGTCCCTGAATTTCCCTGGCCGGGGATTCATTTTTCTGGTCCATCTACGTTTTCCTTAATCATCCATTTTTGTGGATTATACCTCATTAACCAGGAAGAATAACCTCAGGAATGGTCACTCATGGAATTAGTCATGATGTTACAATATCAGGTAGTGTTGAGAAGTGTGGGAGGTACAAACATGATTTGTGGTTTGAAACGGGGTACTCTTTTCTTGATAGTGGTTTTTCTGGTTGCTTTTTTTGCCTGGCCAGGGATCGGGAAGGAAGCGCCCCGTTATATTTTCCTTTTCATCGGAGATGGAATGGGATCGCAAGAGGTACAGGCCGGGAGATGGTGGAGTCAGTCCAGTGAAGGAGGAAAGAAAGATTTTCACATGGTTCAGTTCCCCGTGTCGAGTTTGGTTTCCACGGGTTCGTATCAATCGGAACTTACAGACTCGGCGGCGGCGGCGACTGCCCTGGCCACCGGAGTCAAAACGGTAATTGGTACCATCGCGATGGATTATACCAGGACAAAGAAACTGAAAACCATTGCCG
>JAPLGF010000211.1 GCA_026390275.1 Candidatus Atribacteria bacterium | reverse complement strand
TAGGCAATCGGAAGCTGTTTTTCTAGACGGGTTCCTTCTGTCATCAACCCATAAATATGATAAGGAAGTGCCAGCACCCGGTCGAAGATGGAGTGGGGAAGTCCCCGGGCATAAAACGCGGCGGCGGTAAAAAGAATGGGTGCCGTTTCTCCTGCTACCCGGCCGACGGCCAGTATCAATCCCGTTAATATTCCGGGCAAGGCAGCAGGAAGAACCACTCGTCGGATGGTTATCCACTTGGTAGCTCCCAGCGCCAAGGATGCTTCCCGGAAGGAAAGCGGAACAGTTTTGAGGGATTCCTCTACCGAGGTGATAATAATCGGAAGCGCCATAATCCCCAGGGTGAGTGATCCGGAAAGAAGAGAGACTCCAAAACCAAACAATTTTACGAACATCCCCAGTCCAAAAAGGCCGAAAACAACCGAGGGAACGCCAGCCAAACAGTGAATCCCCAACCGGAGAGAGGTAATAAGAGGAGATGGTTTGGCATATTCGGTAAGGTATACGGCAGAAAAAACGCCCAGGGGTAGAGAAACGATGATGCTCCCCAAAACGAGATACAAAGTGCCTATGATGGCGGGAAAAATACCCCCTGCCGTCATCCCTTTGGATGGCATGGCCGTCAGGAATGTCCAATTGATGACCCGATACCCCCGAACAAGGATAAAAAAGATGATCAATCCTAATGCGATACAGATGATGATCATGGACAGTCCAAAAATAAAAAACCAGAAGCTTTGGCTGAGATATTTTCTTGAAATATCAGTTTCCATCTCAATGCACCTGCGAACGATATTTATAAACCCAGCGGTCAACAAAAATATTTAACACCAGGGTAATTAAAAAAAGAACAATGGCAATGGCAAACAAAGATTGGTAATGCAGGCTCCCGACCGGGGCTTCCCCCATTTCTGCTGCAATCGTTGCCGTCATCGTCCGTACCGGTGAAAAAAAACTAGCAGGTATTACTGCCGCACCACCCGCTACCATAAGTACAGTCATGGTTTCACCGATAATACGACCAGCACCCAAAACCACCGCCGATCCGATTCCGGAGAAAGAAGCTGGAAGAACCACTTTTCGGATAGTTTCCCAATGAGTGGCTCCTAATGCAAATGATGCTTCCCGGTAACTGCGGGGAACCGAGGTAATAGCATCCTCGGCTACGCTGACCACCGAAGGAACCGCCATGATTCCAAGAACAATGGAAGCGGTTAAGGCAGTAAGACCGGTGGGAAGAGACAACAAATCTTTTATAAAAGGACTTAAAATGACCATTCCGAAAAAGCCATAAACCACCGAAGGAATACCAGCCAGTATCTCAATTACTGGCTTGAGATATTCCCGTACTGATTGAGGGCACAACTCAGCCAAAAAAATAGCGGCAAAAAGTCCCAGAGGAATGGAAATAAGCATAGCACCGGCAGTGACCCAAATCGATCCCAGAAGAAGTGGAAGGGTTCCCAAAAGAGGAGGGGTGGAAGTGGGATACCAACGTGTCCCCAGGAGAAATCGGGAAAAAGAAACGCGTTGAAACGCCGGGAGTCCTTCCGCGAAAAGAATAACGATAATGCCGATGAGGAAAATGAGGGAGGAAAGAGCGACAAAAAACAAGACGATCTCTGCAGTTTCCCGACGAACCGTTCTTATACAAGCCACCTCCAGCTCCACTTTCATTAAACCATTAATTTCTTGTTCGATGACCTAAAGATAATCTTTTAACTGATTTTTTTTCAGCGAGAAAATTTCACTCAACGACTCCACGATATCTTTCTGAGACAGTTTCTTTTCACGTAAGAATCGGACCATTTTTTTCATTTCTTTAGACAAACCCTTTTCCCTTTTAACTGTCCCTTCTAATACCAAAACGATTTCCCCTTTGATCACTTCTCGGGCCGAGAGGAAACCGATGATATCCGAGATGGATCCCCGGAGAATTTCCTGATGTATTTTGGTGAGTTCTCGACAGAGGACTACCTGTCGTTCCTCCCCACAATAGCAAATGAGCTCATGCAGGGTGGAAAGAATGCGAGTGGGAGCCTCATACATAACCAGGGATTGCGGGAGGGAAAGGGTTTTTTCCAGTAAATTCTTACGCTCCCTCCCCAACCGGGGTAAAAATCCAATAAAAACAAAACCCGAGGTTGAAAAACCAGAGTAGACCACCGCAGGAATCATGGCAGAAGGTCCCGGGAGAATATCCACCGAAAAACCTTCTTTCTCTAAAAAGGAGATGATTTCCTGTCCGGGATCCTGAATCCCTGGCATGCCGGCGTCGGTGATGAGTGCCACCTTCTTTCCTTGCTTCAAAAAAGCAACGATCTTCTGTTTTGCCGAGGAAAGATGATGAGCTTCACATATGAAAAGGGGTTTTTTTATCTGATAATGGTGCAGGAGTTTTTGAGAAACTCGGGTATCTTCGCAGGCAATCACATCAACGTTCGCCAGCGTATTCAGAACGCGAAGAGTGATATCTTGGAGGTTTCCGATCGGGGTGGGGCACACATAGAGAATGCCCCACTGAGGTTCTCCTGCCATGGAGGTGACTACTTCTTCTCTGGGACTTGAACCGGAACAAAGGAAGTTTCTCCCCCCCGATCGACGAGGAGGAGGACCGACTGGCCGTTTTTCAATGAAGTGACCGCATGGAACCAATCATTGATGGTATTCATTTTTCGACGATTGAATTCCAGGATCACATCACCTGGTTTTAACAATGATTGATCAGCCGGACCACCAGGTACAATACTGACAATGACCACTCCCCCGGTCTCGTGGAGAGCAAATTGACGGACCAGGCCTGGGGTGATCTGCTGGACTTCCATTCCCAGTTCCTCCTGGCGGGGAACCAGGTTCGGGGTGGTGGTTTCATTTTTTAATTCTTCCAAAACCACTGTAATACTCTTCTTTTGACCACTTCTCCAAAGTTCCAGGTTGACCATCTCTCCAGGTTTTTTAGAACGGATTGTGGTTTGGAGAATTTTCATATCCGGAATTTCTGTTTCATCCACTTTTGTGATGACATCACCCCGGTTAACTCCTGCCTTGGCCGCCGGACCATTGTCAATAACATCAGCAACTAAAGCACCTTTGGTTCCAGGAATACCAAACTGCTGAACCATATCCGGTGTGAGATTCTGGGTATACACGCCCAACCAGGAACGGACAACTCGCCCCATCTCAATCAAGGGGTCCAGGAGAGATTTGGCCATGTTGATAGGGATAGCAAATCCCACCCCCCGGGCAAACGGGAGGAGTGCGGTATTGATGCCAATCACTTCTCCTTTAATGCTGAGTAATGGTCCTCCGCTATTTCCTGGATTTATAGCCGCATCGGTCTGTAAAAAGTTCTCGTATTCTTTCCCCGAATCTCCGACGTTAATCGGTCTCCCTTTGGCACTGAGAACGCCCACCGTCACGGTATACGACAAACCATAGGGATCACCAATAGCGATAACCCACTCTCCCACCCGGGCCTTATCGGAGTCACCCAAAGGGAGAATCGGTAGATCATTTCCATCAATTTTCACGATGGCAATATCCATCAACAAATCGGAACCAACAACTTTTCCCTCAAATTCCCGAGCGTCTTTTAACGTAACCTTAATTTTTTCCGCTCCATGGACCACATGTTCATTCGTCAAGATATAGCCTTCGGAACGAAAGATAAATCCCGAACCCAATCCCTTTTGAGGTACTTTCTGCTCCCGTTGGAAAGGCTGCAAATCGAAGAAATAACGGAAAAAAGGATCATCGAAAAAAGGTGCCATCGGATTGGTATAAGTAGTGTAAGCCACCGTATCGATATATACCACTGCTGGGCTGGCTTTTTCCACAATATCAGCCACAATGTTATTCCCTTCCGGGATAATCGAGACCTCTGCCAAAGACGTCTGAGCAAAAAGTGTCAAAGAAAAAAGAAGTATGGTACCAAAGGTAAACAATCTTTTCCTCACTGACATCATTAACGACCTCCATCGGGAGAAATTGAATTAAAAATTTCATTTAAAACGTCTGGCTCCAGACTCCCCACCACCACCACCCGATAACCCCTCCGTTCTCCGGCTAAAGTGGTGAGTTCGCCTTCTTTTCTTATCTCCATTCTTTTGGAAAGTCCCTGTGTTTCAGAAGAAAGAGGATAGATGTTTTGAAAAACGGAAAAAAAACTCACTCCGTCACTATAGATCAGTTGTGACATCTCCCCTTGTTCACCCTGAACCAGATACGAACGTCGGAGTACATAACCGGGGGGCAGGAGCTGCGGAATCATGACCGTTCGATTATCAATGCTGGTATCCGTCAACGACCCTTTTTCCTCATATACTTTCCGCATCATCTCTAACATATCACCAATCTGTTGTTCGTCCGGATCTTTGTCACGATAGACAAACTCGCCCTCCTTAATAATTTTACCATCCGGGGAATAAAAGGTCTGTCGGAGCAAGGATTCATCTTGATCAAACTCAAAGGATTTCACCGTACTCCCATTTTCCCGGGAAACGACAACGACCACATTTCCCTGCAGATCAATGACATAGTTGGATATGAACAGGTCAATATTCTCTTTCCCCATCGGGAGAAAAGGAAGATCAAAACCCGGATATACAGCGGAAATCACCTTCATTTTGGAATCAAAAATAAAACGATAGGTCCCGTCCCCCACAATAAAATGATTGACATCGTCCAGACTTCTCCAACCGAAACCATACTGGGGATCATAAATCACTTCATAGAGGGTATTTTTGTCCTCTTGGTAATCATTGACTCTCCAGATGCCCCAATATTCCTGAGAAGTGCTGCTCTGAATGATATGCTGCAGAAGAAGACGGCTCTCCTCCGGACTGATCATGCGAGCTTCCGATGTAAAGCACAGGAATGAGAAAAGCAACCACACCACGAGCGTGGAAAAAAAAGCAATATTTCTCACTACCTGTCACTGGAGGCTTGTTTTAAAAAATTTGACATGACCCGTCCCCCATGTCCGGGAACGTCATAACTATCAGCAGTCAGATTTCGATGAATGTCACCCAGGGGAGCAGTCTCAGCCGTCTGAGGAAGAGAAGAAATATAAAACGGAAGAACCAGTACCAAAAAAAGAATGGCTATGCAGGCGATAACCGAAACCAGGATAAGGCTTTGTATCCGATAAGAACGACATTTCATCTCCATCTGGTCGACAGAAAAAGATGAATCAATCGGAGACCGAAAGGATTGATTCATCTTTTCAATCATACTCTTGAGAGCCTGCATTCTTTTAAGCTCTATCTCACACTCTTGACAAGTAAAAAGATGTCTTCGGACTTCCTTGACTTGTTCTTCTGATAATTCACCATCGATATAAGCAGAAAGATAATTCTTTATTTTGGAACAATCCATCTCATCTCATCTCCAGGAACTCAGCAATTCTTCTCCATACGTTTTCTCCAGGTCTTTTTTGACTTGTCGACGAGCCCGGTGAAGACGTGAACGGATGGTTCCCAGTGGACAATGGACAATCTCGCTGGCTTCTTCGTAGGAATACCCCATCATATCGCAGAGGGCAATAACCTCCCTCATCTTTAACGGGAGACTTCGAATCGACTTTTCAATATCGATCATAAGCTGTTTTTTGAGCGCTTTTTCTTCGGGACCCTCATCTTCACTTTCGATAAAATCCCAGGCATCTTGTTCTTCGTCATTATCGGGGTTCTTCCAGGGAATGAATGTTTTAAATAGCTTTTCTTTTTTACAATTGTGCCGATGGATATTCAAAAGAATAGCATAGACCCAATTTTGAAATGGATACTGATCGTTATAACTGTACCGGTACTTG
>JAPLGF010000210.1 GCA_026390275.1 Candidatus Atribacteria bacterium | reverse complement strand
CTTTACTTATTTGACATATCGCTTTACAATATTTTTAATGTAAACTTTACATAGAGAGGTAAAGCATAATGTTTGCCAGGGTTTCGAAAAAAGGGCAAATTACCATACCTGCTGAAGTGAGAAAACTGCTAAATCTTCATCCCGGGTCCCGAGTTCAGTTCGTGGCTGAAAAAGAAACTGCCCGAATTCTCCCCATCGAAGGGGGAATTGAGACCTTCAAGGGAGCTGTTCAAGTAACTGAGCCACAGGATTTTCAAGCTGCTCGCCACCAAGCCATGGAGGAGCGCAGTAGTGAAAAAGATACGCGTTCTCGACGCTAATATTATCCTCCGTTTTTTAACCAACGATATTCCAGAACAATCTGATCGTTGCACAGAGTTGTTAAAGTTCGTTGAAGCAGGTACTGAGGAGGTCTGGCTACCTGATCTTGTTCTTGCGGATATGGTATGGACCTTTGAGAAATTCTACAAACAGTCTAAGAAGAGAATCCAGGAATTGCTTGGTCCAATCCTGGTTCTGCATGGTCTTCGTCATCCCAACAAGAAGGTTTCAAAAGAGGCTCTTCGGCTCTATGCAGAGAAGAACCTCGATTGGACCGATGCCTTTGTCGCTTCCCAGATGCTTGCCAAAAAGAACAACGAAATCTATTCCTACGACAAAGACTTCGAAAAAGTCGAAGGTATTACCCGAGTGGAACCTTAATAAGGTGGGATCAGTGATTAGGGAGAGAACCAGCTTAACTGGAAAAGGGCAAATACAGCTACCAGTCGGGATTCGTCGAGCTATAGGGGCGGAGCGGGGGGATACTTTTCTATTTGAGCTCACTGACCAGAGGGAAATCCGGGTGAAGTTGATAAAAAAGAGAAAATTATCCGATTTAGCCGGTACTCTTCCGGTTAAGGGGGTTTTCCCCGGGATAGAGGAAGAGGAAGAGCTAACCAAGCAGAAAGTTGCTCGCAAGGTTGCTCGGGGTGGATAACCAAGCTAAAGAATCCGCCTGGCTTGATACCAACGTTATTCTCCGCTTTTTGTTAATTATGGGGAACATTGAATCCCCCTTGATCCTCCTTTATCCAAAGGAGGAAATTCGCATGGGGTTTTCCAACTTAACATCTCAACAATGTTTCCGGGGGGAGATATGAATGGTCACGGTAGAGTATTTATTAAACGTATTTTTGATGGTTTATTTTCCTGCATTGGGTTGGTCCTCTCGTCACCTCTCTGGCTCTATGTCACTGCGAAAATAAAGCGGGAAGATGGTGGTCCGGTCTTTTTTATCCAGGAACGGGTGGGGAAAGAGGGAAAGTTGTTCAAAATGTACAAGTTTCGTTCCATGGTGGTGGGAGCAGAGAAGAAGGGTATCGGGGTATTTGTATCTCGGGATGATCAGCGGATCACAAAAATTGGGCGGTGGATTCGGAGAACCAGTGTGGATGAACTTCCGCAGCTCCTGAATGTTCTGAAGGGAGAAATGAGCATGGTGGGTCCCCGGCCCACCCTTGAGTACCAGGTAAAGAGATATAATGAGAGGCAGAAAAAGAGACTGCTGGTGAAGCCAGGGATAACCGGTTGGGCACAAATCAATGGACGTAACACCATGACCTGGCCAGAGAAGATTGAGCTGGATGTGTGGTATGTGGAGCATTGGAATCTCCGATTAGATTGGAGCATCGGGTATAAGACCATTCGCTCAGTTATCAAAAGAGAGGGAATCTACTCCGATGAAGGAATCATCGTCGATGAAATATCAAAAATTGAGTGAGGAAGAAAGCACTGGATATTCTCTCCTCATTTATGGTGCGGGGGGACAGGGGAAAGTGGTTTTGGATTCCGCCCTTTTCGGAGGGCATCGGGTGCTTGGGTTTCTCGACGATGATCCAGATAAATGGGGGATGCAACTCCAGGGTTATCCGGTCTTTGGTGGTTTATCCATTTTAGAAAAAAATAATTTTAGCCAGATACGGATTGTGGTTGCCATTGGGGTTAATGCTCTGCGCCAAAAAAAAGTGAACTGTATAAAAGGGGAGGGGTATTTTTTTGTTCCGGTTGTTCACCCCAAGACAATCGTTTCTCCCTTCTCCACGATTGACGAGGGAACGATGGTCATTGCCGGTGCTATCATCAATATTGAAACCCAGGTGGGGAAGCACGTTATTGTTAATACTGGATCCACGATTGACCACGACTGCCGTATTGGAGATTTTGTACATGTTGCACCGGGAGTCCATATTGGGGGAGAGGTAATGGTGGGAGAAGGGACATTGGTCGGGATCGGGGCAGTGGTGAAACCGGGAGTGAAGATCGGTTCCTGGTCAGTTATTGGAGCAGGAGCGGTAGTGATAGAAGATCTCCCCGATAGTGTTGTGGCTGTTGGAGTTCCGGCAAAGGTCATACGAAAGGTAGAACCAAACAGATGATGATCCCTCTTTCTCGACCAGAAATAAATCAAACTGATATTCAGGCGGTTACGGATGTACTGAGGACCCCTTTTCTCAGTATCGGTCCTCGAATTGGAGAATTTGAGACCATGTTTTCCCGATATGTGGGGGGAAAATTTGCTGTGGGAGTCAACAGCGGGACCAGTGCGTTGCACCTCATCATTCGTTCTTTGGGGATTGGTCCTGGGGAGGAAGTGATCACCACGCCATTCAGTTTTGTGGCCTCTGCGAATTGTGTGTTGTATGAGGGAGCGAGACCTGTTTTTGTGGATATTGAAGAGGAAACCCTGAATATCGATCCGGAAAGGATCAAAGGAGCAATTGGAGAAAGAACCAGAGCCATTTTACCGGTGGATGTGTTTGGACATCCCTGTGAATGGGATACCATTCTGAAAATGGCTCTGGAACATGGTTTATCGGTGATCGAGGATTCCTGCGAGGCCCTGGGTTCGGGATATAAGGGAAGGAAGTGTGGATCGTTCGGAGTGGCGGCTGCTTTCGGTTTTTATCCCAATAAACAGATCACCACGGGGGAAGGAGGCATGGTGGTCACCGATGATCCTTATATAGCGGAATTGTGTCGGAGCATGCGGAACCAGGGGCGGGGAGAGGACCTGAGCTGGCTGGATCATGAGCGTTTGGGGTATAACTATCGCTTGGATGAGATGAGCGCCGCACTGGGGATCAGCCAACTTCAGAGGATTGAAGAAATCATCGAGAAGAGAGCGAAAGTGGCAGAGGAATATTCCAGGAGATTACAGGAAATTGATGAAATCATCACCCCCCAGGTGCGTCCCGAAATGAAGATGAGCTGGTTTGTCTATGTGGTGAGATTGAAAAATCATATTGACCGCGATGGAGTGATTGAGTATCTAAAAGGGAAGGATATTGCCTCCAAACCCTATTTTCCCCCTATCCATCTCCAACCTTTTTATCGAGAAAAATTCGGATTTCGAGAAGGAGATTTCCTTAAAAGATTTAAAAAAAAATGTAAGAGATGCTGTGCTTTGTCATTTTGAAGAAAAACACATACCTCGTTGTATCCGGCTTCATTTTGTTAAGGATGAGTTTATATCGGTGTGAAAATCCCAAGATTCTTAAACAGAATTAGAAATTATTATAAAAAGTACTATAATAATAGTTAAAATATATTTTAAGATTCGTGAAGGAGTATTCATGTTGCTTTCTAATCGAGTGAAATTTCTTCTGGATGGACTGGCTTTTTGCCTTTCGGTTTATTTATCCCTCTGGTTGCGTCTTGACTTCTCGGCGACGATAGTGGTAGGTCAGTACAGCAAGGTATTGATCTGGGGGACGGTCATTGATGCGATTGCCGGGATCGTTTTTATCCTGGTCTATAAGACCTATCGACAAATCTGGCGGTACACCAGCCTCAAGGAACTTTGGGATATTGCCAGGATCGTCTTTTGGGAAAAAGTCATCTTTATTCTTATTATCCAGCTCTTGTTTTGGAACCTATTTCCCCGTTCTGTCTTTCTTCTTTCTCCTCTCATCAGCTTTGGGTTGATGGTTTTTCCCCGTTTCTTAGCCCGATTCTATTATGATGGACGTTTCCGGTATTTCCGCAAAGGAGGAAAGAAAGCCCTGATTGTGGGGGCGGGGGATGCGGGGGAAAAAATCAGCCGGGAGATCGCCGGCCATCCGGAGTTGGGGTTCAATATTGTGGGATTTGTGGATGATGATGCCAAGAAAGTGAGTTCCTTTCTCCATGGGTACCGAGTGTTGGGGAAGATCAAGGATATTCCGGAGCTGGTGAAAAAGCAGAATGTGGAAACGATCATTGTGGCCATTCCCAGTGCCGGGAGACAGACCATCAAGAAGATCTATGATTTTGTCTCGTCATTTCCGGTGGAGACCCTGGTGATGCCGGGGATGTATGAATTGATCGGGAAGAAAATTTCCATCACCTCCTTACGTTCTTTTAACTTAGAGGATCTCCTGTTTCGGGATCCGGTGTTTTATGATGTCCAGCGGGTGGGGCACTTTTTCCGGAATAAGAAAGTGCTGGTCACCGGAGCCTGTGGGTCGATCGGAAGTGAAATCTGCCGGCAGCTGGCTCTTTCCGGAAGTCACCTGATTCTTTTGGACAATAACGAGACCGGGATTTTTGATCTTTCCAATGAACTGGGAGGAAACGCCGAAATTTCTCCGGTGGTGGCAGATATACGATTTCCTCGTCGTCTGGAAGCGATCATTCAGCGGTATTGCCCGAAGTTTATTTTCCATGCTGCTGCCTATAAACATGTGCCTTTGATGGAGGAAAATGGGGAGGAAGCCTTTCACACCAATGTGGTGGGGACCCTCAATCTGTTGGAAACAGCACAGGGTCGGGCGAAGAAAGTGGTGGTGATTTCCACCGATAAGGCGGTGGAACCGGAAAACATGATGGGGTTGAGCAAGAAAATGACGGAAGTGATGGTGCTCGCGGCAGCGAAAAGCTTTTCTGATACTGATTTTTCGGTGGTCCGGTTTGGGAATGTGCTGGGTAGCCGGGGGAATGTGCTGGAGGTCTGGAAGAAACAGATCGAAAAGAAAGAGCCTCTTACTATCACCGATCCGGCGATGAAGCGATATTTTATGACCACCCAGGAAGCGGTGACTCTGGTCCTGGAGGCCAGTATGCTCCCGGATTCCGGAAACATCTTTGTCCTCAAAATGGGGGAGATGATTCCGATTCTGGAACTGGCGAGAGTTTTTTGTGAAATTCAAGGGTACGTTTTAGAAAAAGATATTAATGTGGAAATCACCGGGATCCGCCCGGGGGAGAAGATCATTGAAAAACTCTGGGAGGATCAGGAACAGGTGATGGAGACCGCTCATCAGAAGATTATGAAGATCATGCCTGACCACGATGCTTTCTCCTGGGAGGATACGGTTCATTTTGTGCGAAGCATGGAGCAACGTATTCAGGAAGGGAAACCGGTTCAAGTCAAAGCAGAGATGATGCGGTTTCTGGAAAGACTTTCATGAAAATGATGGGGAGTCGGGTAAGGATGTTGAGTTGGGGAGTTGTTGAGTTGTTGAGTTGGGAAAGACACCCCGGGAAAGAATGTGGAATTGTGGAACTGTGGAACTGTGGAATTGGGAAGGACCGGGAGAAGTGAATTACGAATTACGAATGAAAAAATGGGTGGGGGAATATTTCTGATCACTGAAACTATGCCAACTTACTCCCTGCCCTATATAATTCAAAAATTCTTAAAAGTACTTCCAACTCAACAACTCAACACCTCAACATTTTCACCGAAGGGGAATTGGAATCTCCCCCTTTCCTTTTTCCCCCTCACCCCTGGCGGGGCTCTGAACCAGCCTCGTAAAGGACGATCCCACTTTGCAGGGCATGTGAGAGGAGGGTGGGAGGGTTTTCTTCCATCTCGTTCCGGGTATAGATAAGGAGGTCGACCGGGATTTCACAACCATCAAAGAATGAAGTGTACTCCCGGGGTCGTTCCAGAAACCGTCGATCGGTGTGATTGACGATGAGGACAATATCGACGTCGCTCATGGGAGTTGCCCGATCTTCGGCGACTGATCCAAATAGAATCACTTTGATGATTTCTTTTCTGTGTTACACCAGGGGAACGATCGCATTTTGAATACTGTTCCTTAATAAAGTTCTATCCAGCCAAAATACTTTTACAGAATTGTACGATTTTTCTTGAATGATCGATGGCATTGGATGCATCCTCAATAAAAAAATAGTCGGCAGGAGATCCCGAAGACCAGCCATCGGGATAGCGAGTGGGGATGTAAAAAATTTCCAGTGATCTTGCCGCCTGGGTGATATTCTGAGGGATAGATATCTGATCCGCAAGGCCTTTTAAGAGATCGCTCAATGAGTGTCCCCAGACGACACCTCCCATTTTTTGATACACCGATTTGAGAGCCTTTTCACTCGCTTGATGCGCAATAAAGCATGCCCATTCGTAGAATCCATTTTCTTCTTGAATTTGGGCGCTTTCGATATCTCGAAGGGCCTGTTTTATCCGATCCTGGCTTCGCTCTGGCACGCTCACCCTCCTCGTAAAAGTTTACACTACCCTGAAAAGACAGTGACGAGTGACGAGTGACGAGTGACGAGTAAACTTTATGATCGTTCATGGAGTTCGTCTCTTGTCCAGGATACCTTTCCCTTTATTCCCAATTCATGCCCCTTTTTCATGGTAAGAAATTGCCGCTCTTTAGCCTTGTTGTATTCATCCTCTTGATTTACAATTTGTTCTAAGACACTTCTGAGCAAACCAGAAACAGAAGTATTTTTTTCAATGGCAATATGTTTAACTTTTATTAGTATTTCCTTAGGAATAGACAATGTAATATTCTGATTTTCCACAGAATCCACCTCTATGTGGATAACTATAGCACATATATCAGTGAAGATGGAATCTGATTTTGACGGCCATAGGTTTTCTTTCATTCTTGGTGAGTTTGATATAATGAACAGTACGACTACCCGATAAATACAGTGACCAGTAACCAGTAAGCAGTAAAAATAAATGCCTTCCTCCCGAGGCTTTGTTTATATGATTCTTTTCCCGGGAGGGGTGGTTCTCCTCATTCTGTCATTCTGAGGAGGCTGGTGTTTTAGCCAGACGACGTGAGAATCCCATCCTTTAATAAATGTTGAGTTGGTAAAAACCGTGAGTCGTGAATCGTGAATCGTGAATCGTAAAAGATGGGGAATTGGGAAGGACACCCCGGGAAAGAATGTGGAGTTGTTGAGTTGGAACAGAAGGAGGGATGAGATCCTCACGCCCTCAAAATACCAGGGCTCAGGATAACAGCTAAAACTATTTACAAAATACGGTGTTTACAGAATAGAAAGTAAAATAAAATGTTTCAGGGAGTGTAAACAATGAATGGGAATACTATTGCTAAGGCCGTGATTCCAGTTGCCGGGTACGGGACACGGCTCTTACCGGCCACAAAGTCGCAACCGAAGGAAATGTTGCCGGTGGTGGATCGGCCGGCGGTGCAATATGTGGTGGAAGAAGCGGTAGCTTCCGGGATAGAGAGCATCCTCTTTGTTACGGGGAGAGGGAAACGGGCGATTGAGGATTACTTTGACTATTCTATTGAATTAGAGGGAGAGCTGGAACAGAAAGGGAAGAAGGACCTCCTCCATGAAATCCGGGAGATTGGGAACATGGTGCAGATTTTCTATGTGCGGCAGAAGATTCAGCGTGGTCTGGGTGATGCCATTTACCAGGCGAAGCGTTTTGTGAATGGAACCTCCTTTGCGGTTCTTCTGGCAGATGATATCATCGATGCCGATGTTCCGGTCCTTTCCCGGATGAAAGAGGCGTATCAGGAGAATCTCGGGGTCATTTTAGCGGTCACCCGCATCCCGCGCGAAGAAATTTCCCAGTGGGGGGTGATCCAGGGGAAGAAGATCGGGGAACGGTTGTATGAAGTGGAGGACCTGGTGGAAAAACCAGAACCGGAAGAAGCCCCTTCGGATCTTGCCATTGTGGGACGGTATATTTTAACCCCTTCAATTTTTGAATCCATCGCGCGAACCACCCCCGGCAAGGGAGGAGAGATCCAGCTCACCGATGCAATTCGTAGTCTGCGGGGTTCGGAGAGAATCTATGCCTATGAATTTGCCGGGACCTATTATGGAGTGGGGGATAAGATTGGATATCTGAAGGCCAATATCGCTTTTGCCTTGAAGAGAGAAGATTTGGGGAAGGAACTGAGGGAATTTTTGGAAAAGTTGAGGGAAGAAGGCCTTCATGAAGACGGGGTGAAAAAATGGAGACGGTGAGTTATGGTGGCTGGGAAAAGTGTGGGAGATTAAGCAATGGGATGATCGAACTGCTGGTGACTCAGGAAGTGGGTCCTCGGATCATCCGGTTAGGATTTGTCGGAGAAGAGAATCTTTTTAAAGAGATTCCTGGTGATTTAGGGAAAACCGGTGGGGAAAACTGGCGGCTCTATGGAGGACACCGGCTCTGGCATGCCCCGGAAGCCATTCCTCGGACGTATTTTCCGGACAATGTTTCCGTTGCCGTGGCCGGTGAAAACAATATCCTGGTCGTCACGCAGGGTACCGAGACTACTACCGGGATACAGAAGAAAATGGTTTTAGAAATGTCCGGGACGGAAAATCGGGTTAAGGTTACCCAGGAGTTGTATAACCAGAATTTCTGGGAGGTGGAATGCGCTGCCTGGGCACTTTCGGTAATGAAGCCGGGGGGCATGGCCATTATCCCCCAGGAGTCTTTTGTAGCTCATACTGAGCTCCTGACCCCGGTGCGTCCCCTGGCTCTGTGGGGGTACACCGATATGAGCGATGACCGGTGGCGCTGGGGGAAACGATACGTCACTTTAAAACAGAGACCGGAAAAGACCAGTCCCACCAAGGTCGGCTTCGGGAACACCCAGGAGTGGGTGGCTTATTCCGTTAATCGGTATCTCTTTGTGGTTTTGTTCCATTATCAAGATGGTTCGACATATCCGGATTTTGGCTCATCAACTGAACTTTTTACCAATTCTGAGTTGCTGGAAGTAGAAACCTTGAGTCCCTTGAAGAAAATTACTCCTGGTCAAGCTTTGCAACATGTGGAAAACTGGTTCCTCTTCCCAAACGTTCCGGTGGAGGACACCGATGAATCGATCGACTGCCTGGTGCTTCCGTTGGTGGAGAAAGCTATGGCCAGTGTCAAGAATCGGTAAGGTAAATGTTTTTAAACATGGAGGTTACTATGCGTATTACATTTCTGGGAGCTGCTCGGGAAGTTACGGGATCATGTTACCTGATTGAGGGAGATAGAAAGAAATTCCTGGTTGATTGTGGGATGGTCCAGGGGAAAGGGGAGGAACGGAATAATGTTCCTTTCTCTTTTGATGCCCAAGAAATCGGGTTTGTTCTCCTGACCCATGCCCATCTGGATCATTCGGGGCGTATTCCGCTTCTGTATAAAAGTGGTTTTCGGGGAACGGTCTATGCCACGGCACCCACCATTGAGCTTTGTGAAGTACTCTGGATGGATACCCTCAAGATCATGATGGAAGAAACCGACCGGATGAATCGAAGGAACACTCGTTCGGGAAAGCCCATGGTGGAGCCGCTTTATGGAGAAGAAGATGTGCGGGGAGCGATGGGCTGTTTTGAACCGGTGGCGTATGATGAGATCGTCCCGGTGGGAGGGGTGGAATCGGTCTTCCGGAATGCAGCTCATATTCTGGGGGCGGCTTCCCTGGAGGTATGGGCAGAGGGAGTGAAAGTGGTCTTTTCGGGGGACCTCGGACCCTTTTACAACGTGATGGAAGGATCACCGGCAGTGATCGGAGAAGCTGATTATGTGGTGATCGAATCCACCTATGGGAACCGGCGGCATAAAACACTGGAAGAGACCCGGATGGAGTTTGAAACAGCAGTTCGGGAATCCATCCAGGCGGGGGGGAAAGTGTTGATTCCTTCCTTCGTGGTGGATCGGGCACAGCGGGTGATCTATGAGCTTTCTCTGTTAAAGAGCCGGCTCCATTTTGATTGTCCGATCTATTTCGATAGTCCGATGGGGAGCAAGGCCACCGAAATCTATTTGAAATACCGGGATCTCATGGCCGGAGAAGTGTATAAACTTTTCTTTCAGGGAAAGAATCCCTTTTCCATTCCCGGATTGAGCTATGTGAGTACCCCCGATGAATCCCGGGCCATCAACGAAGTCGATCAGGCTATCGTCATCGCCGGAAGCGGGATGTGTACCGGGGGACGAATCGTGCACCATTTGAAACATAGCCTCTGGAAATCAAACACCACCCTCATTATCGTCGGGTTCCAGGCCGATGGGACCCTGGGGCGGTTACTGGTAGAGGGAGTTAAGAAGGTGA
>JAPLGF010000176.1 GCA_026390275.1 Candidatus Atribacteria bacterium | reverse complement strand
ATGAAGCAAAAGCAATGTGGGAAGGCTTTACCGCATATATGAAGTATTTTCCAGGCATTGAGTTATATCCAGAATGGTCTACAGTGAATGTGGGAAATGCCATGAAGGTGACCGAAGATCTTTTAACTGCGTAACGTCAATTACTTTTCTCCATCAACGACAATTATATTTCCCCATCTTAAATGTTTTTAGGTATCACCTCCCTCAGTCTTGTGCATATTTGGTGTGGGTTCCTCTTTTCCTGGTTCTGCTCCTTTCTTTTTGAATAACTCATCCACCAATCCTCTTTTTTTAAACGCTTCTTTTGCCCGATAACTCTCGCAGGTGAGTTCAAGAATATGGGCATGATGAATGAGTCGATCAATAGCGGCCATAGTGGTCATCGGATTCTTAAAGATGGTGTCCCATTCACTGAACAAGAGGTTACTGGTGATCACCACACTCTGGTTTTCATACCGCTCCGAGAAGAAGTTAAACAAGACTTCCATTTCCTCTTCACTGTATTTCACATAACCGATATCGTCACAGATCACCACCTGAAAACGATCCAACTTATGCAGAAGTTTATTGAGTTCGTAATTCTTTTTGGCCAAAAGGAGTTGTCCTACCAGCCGGTAGGTCTGGGTATAATAGACCCGGATCTCTTTTTGGACCAGTTCATGACCGATGGCGTTCACGAGATGAGTTTTCCCGGTGCCCGGGAGACCAAAGATCAGCAGGTTTTCCCGATGACGGACGAAATCTCCTGAGGTGAGCTCAGAAACGATCGAGCGCACCGCCAGCGGATACATCTTCAATTGGAAGGTAGCAAAGGTCTTCTCTTGCAAGAGATTTGATTCGGTCCGATACCGTTCCAGCCGCCGTTCCAACCGTCCCGAAAGTTCCAAATCCACGCAATGGGAGAAAAATTCCAGGTAACCCCAATTTTCCCGCTGGGCGAGAGCCACCACCTCTTCAAGATGAGTTCTCACCGTGGGAAGATTCAAACTTTTCAAACCAATCAAGAGAGAGGAGTTCATTTTGATGGAACCTCCTGGTGGGTGGAAATGAGTGCATCATATTGATCCGACCGGGCCGGTGGAATCGAAACGAGGTGAAGAAGATCATCTCTTTTTTGTCCCAATTGGTTTTGAAGTTCGGTATCGAGGGTGGCGCAACTCAGGGTGATGCCCTGTTCCAGATATTCGGTTAAAAGTGAGGCCACCGCTTCTTCTCCATATTCAACCGCCCGCAATAGGATCTGAAGGTATAATCGATCACCACTGGTTCCCGGAGAAACCATTTGGATTTGTTCATAGCATTGTCGGAAAACGAATCGCGGAAACAGTTGCTCCTTAAACCGGTAGCGGGCCAAGGCTCCCGGTTTACGAATGAGATGACGAACCACATGGCGGTAATCGATCGCTGCCTGCTGGTTTCTTTGCACTCGTGGGGTTTGGTATTGGAAAGTCCCCTGAAAGAACACCTGAATATCGTCTTCACCCACCACCACCTCCACCACTTGTCCCACCAATCGGGAGGGAACACGGTAGAGACTCTTTTTGACCCGGATCATCCCGTATTTATTCACCCGTACCCGGTAGGATTCAGTAGCGGTGATCACTCCCGGATCGACCGCATGGAAAAAGGGAACTTCTTCCCGGAAACGCTGGCTGCGACCGGCGTTGGCTTTTTTAACCAGGTCCTGTAAAAACTCACCATACTCCTCCCGACTTTTAAAGTCACGGTTGCCGCGGAGAAGAAGGGCTTGTTCCAGTCGAGATTTAAATCCCTGATGAATGCCTTCGATGTCTCCATTTTCTTCGGGAGCCCGAACGTTGGTAACCGATGGTTTCAGGGAAAGGGCGGCAAGGAGGTCGAGATAGCGGGGGTTAAAGACTCGTTTTTTTCCTTTTTGAGTGAACTGATGGGTGGCAGTACTGGAGTGGTCGGTACGATGGATGGTAGGTAAAGCCCCCCACTCGGTGGCAGTGGGTTTCAGGTGTTTTTTCAAAGAGAGAAATGATTCGCTCTGACAGATGGTCACCGTTTCTGCGTTGCTGTAGGGAAGAACCGAATGACAAAGCTTATGGGGAAAAGGTTGGTTATCGATGGTGATGGCAAAATCATTCATATCGGTCCAATCGGTTTCCATCATCTCACCGGGGGAATGCTCTTGAGGGAAAAAGATCTCCTGATCCGGTCCAAATAATGCCCGCCAAATACGGACTCGCCGTTCCAGGGTACGGAGCTGTCCATCCTGGTAACGGCCGGGATATTTCTCCTGTAGCCAACAAAAAAGAGTTTTCGCTTGAAGTTTCGGTTCCCGCTGCAGGAACTCAACAACTTCCGGCCAGTGGTCGATAAATGGATCGACCCTGGTTCTCCATTTACGTACCGTCTTCTCCGAGGAGGGAAGCCGTCTCGATTTCAAGTATTTTCTTCCGGTTTTTCTATCCATTCCTGATTTCATCGCTGATACCCCCACTTTTCCAGTTTGGTGATAACAGTTCAGGAGCATCCTGAACTGCATATCGGTGATCCGTTGCAATTACATTTCCCCCTCTTAGATTGTATGGATGGCATGGAATCTCTTTCCATCAACCTAAAAGATACCGCTATTATGGGGAAATATAATTGTCGTCAGTGGGGTAATATAATTGTCGCTGATCACATTCCAGTTATCACAGTCAGCATATTTCTTCACGGTACGAAAATCATAGCTGGTTTCTTGGGCGATCATTCGTAAGGATTTTCCTTGGTATTCTCGTTGGTATTTGATATGATCTTTTGGAATCATTGTGAGCATCCTCTCTTTTTCTCTCCCTTCTGATCTGATTGTGTCCAATCAAAAGGGTAGATTATTTGAGGGGTGCTGGCAATGATTCTTTTGTTTTTCAGCTGGCAAACTGCTGTACTTTTAACTTGCCATTTGCTGTATTATTATTTTGCCATATACAGATTTCTCCCCTAAAAAACAACACCTCCTGGTAACCGGTTAAATCCAGAATACCAGGAGGTGTAGATTAGATCAATAACTTGAATAACTTGATAACTTGGTGCCAGGCACCGGA
>JAPLGF010000093.1 GCA_026390275.1 Candidatus Atribacteria bacterium | reverse complement strand
CGAAAGCAATACCTTATCAAAAATAAGAACCCGACCAAAGCCTTCGAAGACGTGATCGGCAGTGGGAGGACGGCTTTACTGACACTGGATGGTATCAGTGCCGTTGAGGGTGGGGTGCCCATCATTCAGAACGGCAAGATCATTGGTGCGATCGGCATCTCGGGAGGCACATCCCAGCAGGATGGTCAGGTCGCAGCAGCAGGAGCCAAAGTGACAATGTAACCCATCCGTACTCAAACGATCAGACTACTCTCTGGGGGAAGTTTATCATGGACGAGCAGATCGTATGCGGAGACCGGATGATCCCGGTCAAGCTTCCGGACAGAACGAAACTTGTTTCCCCTGGCCTTTCCACTTCCCTCCCCCCGGTAACCGACCTGAAAACCACCCTTCAGGAGGCCTTTAGATCTCCTATTGACCTTCCTCCTCTCAGGGAATTAGCCAAATCGGGCTGGAAGGTGACGATAGCCTTTGACGACCCCACGGTTCCCTGTTATGCCCCGGTGTGGGAAACAGCCATACGGCTCGTTTTAGAAGAACTGGACCACGCGGGAGTGAAAAAGAGGGATATCTTTCTCCTCTGCGCCAACGCTCTCCATAGAAAGTTCACCCGCCGGGAGCTGGCCAAAGTCATTGGAAAGAAATTAGTGGAAGAATTTGGCTACCGGCTTCTCTGCCACGACGCCGAGGACCCGGAGAACCTTTCCTATCTGGGCACCACCTCCAGCGGCTATGATGTGGAGGTCAACCGCTTGGTCACAGATTCAGACCTCACCGTTTACCTGAACACAGTGTCCTGGAGAGGGTTCAACGGCGGGTGGAAATCCATATGCGTCGGCCTCTCCACTTACCGCTCCATCCGCTGGCATCATTCCCCGGAAGGCATGTCCATGTCCATCGAAAGGAACCGGATGCACGAGATGCTGGATGAGATGGGGGAATGGGTGGAGGAGAAAATCGGCAAAAAGAGGATCTTCAAGATGGAAACGGTCCTGTCCAATCCCCTCCAGGTGGCCCGGGTCTGGACCGGGAGTGTTCAGGAAGCGAGGCGAGCGGCTCTCGATGTACTGAAAACCCAATATCCGCCCCGTCGCGATCTGGTGAAAGACAAGGCGGATATCGTCGTTTATGGGATTCCCGACTGGAGCCCTTATGCTTCCTTCTCGATCATGAATCCACTGCTGACTCTGGTGTCAACCGGTTTGGGTTATTTCGGCGGAGTGATCGAGGCTCTGGGAAAGCAGGGATGCTCGGTCATCCTGGCTACTCCCTGCCCTGACCAATGGAACGATACCCATCACCCTTCCTACCGGGAAGTCTGGAACCGGGTGCTCATCTGTTCGAGAGACCCCTACGAAATCCAGGACCTTTTTGAGGAAGACTTTGCCCACCGGCCTGAGTACATCTATAAATACCGGTTCGGTTATGGTTTCCACCCGATCCATGGTATCATGGCAACATACCCTTTAACGAGGCTGAAGCATGCGGCACGGGTTTTTGTGGCCGGGGCAACGAACCCCTCCCTGGTTTCTCATCTCGGGTTTTTGCCGGAAGAGACTGTGGAATCGGCCATCTCCCAGGCCGAGAAGATTCACGGAAAAGACGCCTCCATCGTTTTTATCCGCAACCCCCTTGTCCATAGCCGGCAGTGAATAAGGATCCGAGAGATCACGGTTTCACGGGCATCACCGTGAAGAGTACCCATGTCAATAATCATCGCTTCATTTATTTGTAATGAGGTAAACAGTAGGTGTGTGAAGGCGGTCATCAAGGACTTGATCTGCCCGTACCCTTACCTGACCATGTCCCCAAGAGATCGTTGATTCTGGCCCTTCACGATCCATAATTGCATCCTGCTGCCCCGCCATGATAGCATTATATTTTTGCCAAAGACCTTGGCGTATTCATCCAGGCGGTTCGATCAGGCCACACGGTGCAACATTCAGCCTAAAATGCACGTCGATGGTGCTTCCTACCCAGCCCCAGGAAAAAAGCATTCCTTCCCAAGAGGCACCCCCA